>JAGPHL010000041.1:8894-16979 GCA_018055515.1 Anaerolineae bacterium | reverse complement strand
GGCGTCTGAATGCTCTGGTGATGCGCGCTGTTCACCGCAAAAGTGACGCCGCCCAAAATCCGCGCCAACGCGCTGTCGGCCTCCAGCGTCACCGGATGGACGCTTTGATCCAGCGAGCGGCTCATCAGGAAGGCGTGATCCAACGCGCCGGGGACTTGCGCCGCGAGGTCCTGATACAGCGTGCCACCCAACGCCACATTGAGCACCTGAATCCCGCGGCAGATGGCGAAAATCGGCTTTTGCATCTCCAATGCAGCGCGAATCAAGCCCAGCTCCGATGTGTCCCGCGTCTCATCCACGCCCCCCAACCAAGCCTCAGGGGGCTGCCCATACTGGCGCGGATGGAGGTCTTCGCCGCCGGAGAGCAGCAGCCCATCAAGGCGTCCCAGCAACGCCGTCCAATCGGCTTCCGCCAGCATGGGAGGCAGGATCACCGGGGCACCACCAACCTGATGCACCGCGTGGACGTAGGTCTCGCCCACGGAATACATCTGGCTATGCACCAAACGGGCGGAAGTGTCCTTCCGCCCTGTAATGCCGATAATGGGTCGCATGACTGCCGACAGTGCTATCTGCGATCTTCCTTTAAGCGCGCGGCCTTGCCCCGCCGGTCGCGGAGGAAGTACAGTTGCGCACGGCGCACCTTGGCGTGTCGCAGCACTTCTACTTTCTCCACACGCGGAGAATGCAGCAAGAAAGTACGCTCAACCCCAATCCCGTTGGAAGCGATACGGCGTACCGTGAAATTAGCGTTCGCGCCGCCCTTGCGCAGACGAATGATCGTCCCCTGGAAGGGCTGCACCCGTTCACGCCCACCTTCAACAATCCGCACATGCACTTTGACGGTATCGCCAGGCCGCAATTCTGGAATAGCCGGATTCGGCTGCAACTGGCGTTCGAGTGATTCAACCAGATTCATGTTACTTTCTCCCTACAAAATTGCCGCCCGAAGCCGGCAGCGAGAGCAGATTATACCACAGACCTTAAGAAAGGCAACGCACCCCGGTTATTTGACGCGCACCCGCCAACCGGCCTGCAGGTAATCCGCATCCCGTGGCAGCCCCCGGCTGTCCCACAAATGTCCGTTCCACTCCCAAAACTGCGTCCGGCTCAATCCATGGCGTGAGATGATCCCCCATACCGTGTCGTTGGCGCTCACGGTGATATAAACCGGCTGCGGCAGGATCACCCCCGGCTCCTCCGGCGTCGCTACCGACACCGCCGCGGGCTGACACCGCAGCGTGGCCGTCTGCAAAATCGGCCACAGGGCCTTTTCGGCCAACGCTGCGTGATAGACGCTGAAAAAATCCACGCCGTGCCGCATCACCGCCTCGACCCAGGGAATGAGATCCTCAGGCAGGAAAGGCGTCTCGGCCTGCCGGGAGAACTGCGGTGAGAGCACCGGGTAGATCTCCGGCGTGCGGCCCCACATCAGACTTAGTTCGGGCAAGGCCTGATACACCTCGAAATCCAGCATGTCATCCGCCGTGCCGCCCCAGATCGGGAAGCACAGCGGCATCCACCCTCCCTGGCACAGCGGCGCGAGGACTTCCAGGGCGGCGCGATCGGGCAAATGCGCGGGCGGCGGCGTCGCCACCAGCAGGCGCGGCGCGGGCACCTCGGCCTGGCGCAACGCCTCCGCCAGGGGCTGCAATTGTCGCCCGGTCAACAACGCCGCGCCCAGGTACAAGATCACCGCCTCATAGCCCAATTCCAGGGATTGCACAATCGTCCAGGCGGCCTCTTCCGGCGCGCGATCGGTGACGTGCAGCCAGGCCAGGGGACTGAATCCCAGGGAGCGGATGCGCCCCACCAATCCCCGTGCGGATTCAGGAAAATAATGCGGCCCATGGCCCACCTTCGCCAACAGATGCGAACCTTCGATGCGGGTCGCCATTTCCACAGCGCGCTGCAGATCATACGAGTGGGCCAGCCAGATGCCCTTGCCACACAAACCTTCCATACCTGTCTTCCTCTACCTTTACCTTTCCATTCCCAGTGGACCTTTTCCCGTCAGTACATCCCGTTCCGGCGTTGCCTCCAGGAGAGGGTACCCGGCGTCACGGCCCACGACAGCCCGGTAATCATCAAAAACGGGACACGGCGCAAGACATCCCCGTGTCCCGAAATTCAAGACCGGCTGATTCAGGCGCGGCGCAACTTCCGGGCGAAGATCAACAAGGCAACCAGCAAACCCGCGGCAACGATGAGCAACACCTCTCCCAGGCCCGTGTCCGGCGTCGCACTGGGGCCCGAGGTCGCGGTGGAGGGCGTCGCCGTCGAACGGGTCGTCCCCGCCGTGCGCGGGGTAGCCGTGGCGCGCGGGCTGACCGTAGCCGTACCACCCGGAGCCGGCGTGCCGGCCGATTCCCCGCCCACGACGCCCGTTTCGGAGGGCGGCGTGGGCGTGCTGGTAGCGCGAATGACGGGCGTCGGCGTTGCCGTCGGTTCCACTTTCGGTGTCGCCGTCGCCGTTGGAGTGGAAGTCGGCTGCGCCTCCACCGTCTGCGTCTGCTGCATGGCAATCAGCACCGCTTCATTGGTGGCCATGATGCGGTCGTTTTCAGCCGCTTGTTGCGCTGTCTGGCGGGGGTTGATGATCATCGCCCATACCACAAACGCGGCAATGGCCAGCAGCAGCAAACCGCCTAACACGGCCACACCGATCAAGAAAGTGCGATTTTTCTTTTCCCCGTCTTCTTCTTCGGGGGTCTCTTCCTCAGCATCCATGAAGACGTCGTCGCCGAAAGTGTCCCGCAGGTCATCAGCCATGGCTCTCTCCTCGGAAAATACGTAATGCGTAATCCGTAATGCGTAATTCGTAAGTGATCTTCTTTGAAAATAGAACCCGTGCCAGGGTGCGCAAGTGCCCACCGGCCACCAACCCCGACAACAACACACGCAGCATGACTATACCACAAAGACAAAAAACTCACAACAACAATTCCAGATTTGCATACGGGATCAACACCGTCTCGCCTTCAAACTCCACTTTGACGCAAGGGCGACGCGCCCCGGTCTCCAGCAAGACAAGCCCAGGCGGGATATCCACCACCACTCCTGACATTCCCATATAGGGCTGCCGCAACGCCCGCACCCGACTGCCCAACGTCAAAGGCGTGTTCCGGTCCACCACCGTCCCGTTTTGGGCAGGCATGGGCACCGCCACATAGGGACGTTCCACATCCCCCAGCCGCGACCACGCCGGGCGATGGAGATCAGGCATACGCCCGCTCAACGCCGCTTCGCGTCCCTCCAGCGAGCGCAGCAGCTTGAAGATCGCTTCAGACATGCTCACCTTGCCTACGCCGTCTGTCGCCACGACCGGGAAGGGCATTTCCATCAGCCGCGGTATGAGTTGGGGCGAGACTCCTCCCACGATCAGACCGCCTATCTGCACTTCCGCAGCCTGTTCCAGGGCCTCCTCGTCGCAACTGCTGCCGCCCACGACGACAGCGCCCTGCAAGGAAGCATCCAATTTCTTGGCCCGCAGTGACTGATGCGCCCCGCGCGCCACGACCCGCAACACGCCGAAGATTTCTTTCCCGTTCCCCCAAACCCCTTGAATGAGGGCACCCCAGGCTTGAATGACCGCGCCCTCACCGGGCAGGACCCGTGCTACTATCCCCGGCACGAGGGCACTGATCTGCACCGGACGGGATGGCGCTTCCAACAGCAGCCGGCCGCGCCCGGTCCCTGTCACCGTTCCGGCGAAGGGAGCACGACACGCGCGCCCGCCCAGACCGCCCCGTGAGGCGAGCACGGCGCCCTCTGCCACCGCATCGCCCACCGCCACTTCCAGATAGGGGGAGAGCTTTTTAGGTGGCACCGCCAGCTCGCGGCTCACGTTGATGATCGCAAACTGCGGCGGAGGCGTGTATTCGGCCACCCAATGGAAGGTCTCCACATTATCCCGCTCCCGCACCAACACTTTGCCGGGTTGCGGTAATTGCCGGACCACCTCAATGCGCGTCAACGGATTGACAATGCTGAAAGGCAAGATCATCTCAGCCCCCCACATCCCAGAGCCAGCGCTGCAGACGGTGACGGCGCTGTTCTGGATTCTCCGGCAACACCAACGGGCGACCGCGCCCATCCACCACCAATCCCAACAAACCACCCATGACCTGCACCTTGCCACCATGTCCCGGCGCGCCCAGGCCGATGTCAAAGCGGCGGTTGGGACGCAATTCCAACGTCGCGCGCTGACCCGGCAACAAGGGCCAGAGTTCCAGCTCCCCATAATGCGCCTCGACATCGAGGGTGCTGCCATCCTCGTAGATGATGCGCATCTGCAGGATTCCCTCACCGGGATGCGCCTTGCCCACCGGCGAGATCACCGTCCCGAGCGGCACCAGAGTCCCGGCGTCGAGCGCCGACGCTGCCGCCAGGGGCTTGATCCCCGCTATCGCCCCCAACGCCGGCGCCGCGCGGTTCGTGTCCAATAACACCGTCGAAATGCCCGTAGGTTCTAAGCCGTCCAGTAACGTCAGGAGAATCTGGCCCGGACGAGGCATGTGGACCAGGCTCCCCCCGGAGACCAGGATCGGATCAAAGCCCGGCAACAGGCCCTCCTGGCTTTCGCCCCAGATCTTGCGCGCCTCACGCGCCGCGCTGCGAAGCATCTCACGCACTACCGCCTGTTCCACCCACAGTTCTGGCAGCTGCTGCGGGATGGTCCAGGGCTTGAGCGCGCGGTTATACAAGACGGCGAGAATCTGAGCCACATCCAGCTCTTCGGGCAGCCACTGCTGCAAGGCCGCAGCCCCCTCGTCTTCCGCCAGCGCCAGCGCCCCGTAGACGCTGCCCTTCTGACTATGCACCGAAAGCGCCAGTTCCCCGTGCTGACACGCCGCCATGGTGATACTCGCCGCGCCCACATCCACGCCCAGCACACCGCGCTCCTGCCGCCCCTCGCGGTGCCAGAGGTATTCCACCACCCGCCCAAACGCCGTCGCCGTTGGCAACAGGGGCAGGCGGCTCCAGGCAGAAAGCGTGTCCACGCCGGGCAATTTGTACAGCCGCTGTTCGATATAGAGCTGCTCGAGCAACGCCTGCGTTGGACCGAGATGCTCCGTATCCACCGTCGGGCGGACGTTATCCACCACATCTACCGTCACGATTTCGCCCAGTAATTTGGTCACCTGCGAACGCAATTTGGCATTGCCCGCGTAAATCAGACGGGGGCGACGATCGCTTTCGAGCATCGAAGCGCCCAAAGCAATGGCGTCGGCCAGCTCCATGACCGGACGGCTTGCGCCGCCATCCACTCCCCCCACCAGCAACACCACGTCCGGCGCCAGATCGCGCACCGTCCGCGCCCAGGTCTCCTCGGGTGAACGCAGACCGCCCTCGCGGCAGAGCACCGCCTCCACTGAAGCGTAGATCGAGGCCGCAGCGTGATAGGCGCTTTCCAGGCTCATTTCGGGCACCAGGCCCGCCAGCACCACATGCAAGGGCTCCGGCGCACTCAAAATCACCACGAAAGCGTCCGTTCCGCTCAGGCCCTCACGCGGTACGATCACCTTTCCATTGGCGTGAAACTTACGGCCAGTGATGCGCTCCAGGTCCCGAATGGCGTGAACCACCCCCACGCTGACATCGTTCCAGGGGGCGCCGGCGGTCGTCAGCGCTTCCGCCTGGGCGACGAAACGATAGCTCTCGGCCACCCGCTCCAAGAGCAGCAAATTGGTGTTGACCGCGCCACAATCGGCGACCAGAATGGATTCGATGGTCTGCTCTTCGGTCATGCTTTAGCTCCCCGTCAGCCTGGAAATCGCTTCCATCACCACCCCCACTACAGCCCACCAGCGCCCGATAAATAACGTGAGCGCTGAGGTCAGCGCGCCGCCAAACGCCACGGCCAGAGCCACTGTGATGAAACCACGTCCTAGCTGTTGGACCCAGGTTCCCAGGCGCGCGGAGCGGGGCGGCTCAGCCTCCGCCTCCGTCGTGCGCGCGACGCGCACGCGGGGGGAGAAAGCAAATAACGCCAGAATGGTCCCCACCAGCGCCAACAGACCATCGAGAAAGGGCGACCATCCCCCCTGCAAGGTCACCGCCGCCCCCGTATCGCGCACCTGCGGGATGACAGTGCCCAGCAAGGCCCCGCTCACCGCCACCGCGGCGCCCACGCCGATGATGAAGCCCATGGAAATATTCCCGAACGCCGAAAAGCGGGGAAATCCCTTGAGCAGCAACAACGCCCCCAGGATCAGGGGCACAAGATACAGGCTGCGCGCCGTGCCCGTAAGCCGCGTCAGCAGCACCTCGCGCACCACAATCGCCAGCGCGTAGCCCACACCGCTGCCCACCAACAGCGCCAGCGCCCACCGATAGAGCAGGTTATCGCCGAGCAGATAGCTGAAAACCGCCAGGGTAATGATCGCGCCCGCGATGAGGGTTATCATATTCGTATCCATGGCCTTACCCCGTCTTCTGTTTGCCCGCCAGCAGATAGAACAACGCGCCCGCTGCCAGAAGACTCGCCGCCAGCCACTGGGTCATCAACAAGGCATCCAGGCGACGGCTGATGTCCTCCCGCGGCGGCAATCCACGGGCCTGCAAATAGGCCGCGACCCCCGAAAAGCCGCTCAGCCATCCAGCCTGAGCGGAGGCGTTGAGGTAGGGGCGGAGCTGCGGCGCCGCTGCGGCGCTCACCCCGGCGACGAGAGGCAACGCCGGTTTCCCCTCAGCGAGCCGCGCGCCATTGATGACCGCGGTCTGTTCCACCCAGGCTTTGAACTTTTCAGGCCGCGAGGTGAGCACCACGAGCAAGTCGGGCCCGGCGTCGGCAGCAGCGGCGCTCGTGAGAATCTGTGCCACGCCCGCCGTCCCTCCCGCCGCAAAGCCTCGGCTGACCAGGCTGTCGGGCGAGACATCAGGGCGTCCCAACGCCCAGGCAAAGCGGTCGGCGATGAGGCCGGGACCTTCCGGCAACGTGCTCACCGCCACAATCCGCGCCTCGCGGCTCAACAAATGCTCCAACAACGCCTCAACGACGAAGTCCATCTCATCCACATCAGCCAGGGTGTAGTCGAAGGCGATCCACACCTCCGCGCCGGGTTGCAGGGCTTCAATAGTGGTATACAGCGCGGAGATGTTAGGCTGCTCCGGCGGTTGCGCGAGAGGCGTTTCGGAAAAGCGCAATAACGAGGCCAACACCAGCACGAGCGCCACCATCACCCGCACCATAACCGCAGGCCAGGAGGTCGCCCGAGCACGCGGTTTAGGCCGACCTTGGGCGCCCGCGCCACCTTCCAGCAGCTGCTGCCACAGTTGCGCCTCTTGAACCACAGTCTGCGGCAAGGGAACGGCCATGGCCGGCGCGAAGTGGGCGGGCGCGTCTACCCCCGGCAACGCCGGCAGAAGTCCCGCCAGCCCGGAAAGGGGGCCTTCGCTCTCCGGGGCGCTCACCGCCATCTCAAGCGCCGACGTCCCCGTCGCCGGCGACGTGGCCGTAGGCCGATACTGCTGTAACCAATCAGGAATTTCCGCGCGGGTCAACCCTTCCACAGGCGCTTCCTCGCCGGGGGGCGCTTCGGGGGCGCGGCTGGAATCCAAAGGCGCGGTGCCGGGCGGACGCAGTTGCTCCAGCCACATCGGGAGCTCGGCCTGCTCTAATCCCTCCGGCAGCGCCTCGACCGCGACAGCGCCGGAGCGCGGCCCCAACGCCCGCAGCCAATCCGGGACTTCGGCCGCCATTTCCCCCGCCCCCGTCCGGGTGCTTTCGGAAGCTGGCGCTTGCTGTTCAGGCCAGGTGTCCTCGGCGCCTAAATCCTCCCGGCCCCCAACGAAGCGTTCTTCCTCAACGTCCTCCTCCCAGGCAGAAAGCCAATCCGGCGTCGGGGCGGCAGGCATTGCAGGCGCTCCCGGCCTCTGAGCCGGCGTCTCTTCAGGCTCCATGACCCCGGCGAGCCAATCGGGCAGGGCCGCCGGTTCCAGGCTCGCTTCCGGCTCCTGAGGCTCCGGCTCCAGGATAGGCTCCGCAGCTGGCACTTCTTCCATGATGCCAGACAGCCAATCAGGGATTCCTTCTTCGGCAGCGATGGGAGGGGCGGCGGGTGAAGGGCTGGCCGCTTCCTC
>JAGPHL010000041.1:0-8794 GCA_018055515.1 Anaerolineae bacterium | reverse complement strand
GCCGGCTCCTCGGCTCGCTCCACGAGCCAATCGGGCGCCGCGCCAGACGTCTCGCCCGGCTCAGGCGTCTCAGGCCCCAGGAACCCCATCAGCCAATCGGGCATAGCCTGCTGAGCGCCAGTCTCGCCACTCTCGCCGGCCGGAGCCGGACGTGTGGGCAGTGAGATTCCCTGCACGCGAGGGCCGGTTTCTTCGGTAAGCTTTGCCGCCGACGTCGCGGGTGTTTCCTCAGCCGGCACCAGCCGCGTATGGCATTGATCGCAGAAAATATTCCCCACAGGGTTTAACGTGCCACACTGCGGGCAGCGGATGCGGGTGCGGTAAAGCGGCGCACCGCACTCGCTGCAAAAGCGGCTGCTGTCACGGTTGAGCGTATTACATTTAGGACAGCGAATCATACGCCCCCCATCAATCGTCACTGTGCGGGCGCGTCATGCCAAAAAGCACCCGTAGACCGGTCAAGAGAATGCCCAACGCCACGCCGAGCGCCAGTCCGCGCATTCCGGCCAGCGCCGGGACGCGCTGGAGCCAATCCGCCACGCCCACGACCGTCCCCATGGCCCCCTGATAGGGCACGATGGCGAGGGGAATCGAGCCTATCAACATGACGAGGACCACCGCCAGAAAGAGCACGCTGCCGAGGTTGCGCCGCACTTTGAAAAGGCGCATCCCGCTCAACAGCAGCGTGACGGCCGTCAGCGCCAACAACGCCGATTGCCCCGGCGCCAGCAGCCCGCGCAGCAGCGTCTGGCCGACAGCGCCGGCCGGGCCCTGCCAGAGCACCAGGACAAAGACCACGAGAGCCGACAGTACCACCCACAGGCTCGTGGACTTGCCCTTCCCGCCGCGCCGCAACCGCGTCAAATGCACGCGCAGTAATTGCAGGTAGGCGAGGATGAAGGCAAAGGCTCCCACGAACATCGCCCAATCAATGAGCACGGCTCGGATTTGGGGCAGCGGCTCCACGGGAATGAACGCGCCCAGCAACACCAACAGCCCGGCGCTGATCGCCACAGCGGTAGGGAGAATACGTTTGAACATCTCTAATGGCCTCCCCCACCCAGCACCGAAAAGAGCGCCGTGAGCACCATGCCGGCAACGATCAACCAGCGCAGAAAATCCTGGACGCCAAGGCTGGCCCAAAAGACGGAGCGCTGTGTCGCTTCAGCGCCGCCGGCGAACAGATCCTCGCCCAAGACCAGCTGTTGGGGCTCCAGCAGGGTGAAGAGCGGCGCGAGCCCCAGCGGCGATACCGTCCCACCAATCGCACGTCCGCCATGACGGATCACTGCATCCGTCAACAGGCTGACTTCCTGGTCGAAGACGCCCAACATCATCGTCGTACCGCTGCCCTTCTCGGAGAGATAGGTCGCCGCCATCGCCGCATACGTCGCCGGCGTCGCCGCCATGAATTGCACCAGCGTCGGGCGGTGACGTTCCGGATTGCCCAGGCGGGTATAAGCCCGGCGCATCCAATCATCCGCCAGAACGTACAACGTCGGGTCGCCGGTCGTGATGAGGGGAGGTGTGTCATAAGCCGCCGCCAGGTCAAAGAGCGCGTGGAGGCTTTCCAGCGCAGCCAGGGACGTCATCGCGTCCTCGCCGGTGAGCGCCCCGCTGCCAAGAGCGATATGAATGAGGGCGCCTTCTTCCGCGGCGCGTCCCACCTCGCCTGGGAGGGAGCGGAAAATGGGAAAATCACGCAAATATCTCGGCGGCGCCTGGCGATGGCGGATTCCAATCACCGTCAGAGCTACCGCGGCGACAAGGGTGATGCCCAGGGCAAGCAGAGGCCTGAGCCACAAGTCCGTGGTCATCTCGGCGCGCCTCCTTCCACAAGGCGATGTTGGAGAGCTTCCCATAGATCTGGCTGTTCCAGCGCCGCGGCGAGGGTCGGCAGCCTGTCGGAGGGGGAGAAAGGAGAAAGCATCCATAGGACTTGCGCGCCTACAAATCCCCAGACGCGCAACACGGCGAGCCAGGGGACGGCAAAGTGCGCCCATCCACGACGTTCAAGCCATGCGGCCCACTGTGTCACCCGAGTCTCAAGAGGATTCTCCCCATCCACCAGCCAGCCTCCGACCATACCCTCACGCGGATTTTAAACTTTCAACGCAATTTCAGTATAGCACGCTTTACCAGGAAGAGCAAACAACCGCAACATGGCAAAGACGATATCCGGCCCAGGGAAAGGAGCTGCACAAGCCTTGAGAAATCCCCCTTGTCAAAAATGACGAGTGTGGTATACTATATCACGTAAAGCGGGCATGGTTCAGTAGGTAGAACGTCTCCTTGCCAAGGAGAAGGTCATGGGTTCAAGTCCCATTGCCCGCTCTCTCTTTTGCCTTGGCGACGTAGCCAAGTGGTAAGGCACGGGTCTGCAAAACCCTTATTCGTCGGTTCAATTCCGACCGTCGCCTCACATGAACTCCGGGCATCGCCGCAGATGCCCGTTTTTTTCAGAAGTTTCCAGGGGCGGTGGCGGAACAGGCAGACGCCGGGGACTTAAAATCCTCTACTCGAGAGAGTGTGTGGGTTCGATTCCCACCCGCCCTATCTGCAATAGAACAACGGCTCGCCCATAGCGAGCCGTTTTGTTTTGAAGGGCTCGCGGCTTGGCTCTGTTTTCTACCCCCGGCTAAGCGGCAGGAGCGGCTGTCCTTTCCGACGCTTCCGCTAACGGACTCACCAGCACCTGATCAATCCGCAGCCCGTCCATGTCCACCACCTCGAATTTCCAGCGCTGCCACTGCACCCACTCGCCGCGCCGCGGAATGTGATCACAGAGCGCGAGCACCAGCCCCGCGACTGTCTCGTAGCCGATGCGTTCCCGATCGGGCAACTCCAACGCGCCCAGGATGTCCTCGAGTTGGTCCACCGGATAGCTGCCGTCCACCAGCCAGGAGCCGTCTGGACGGGGCACGGCAGTGGGACTGCCCGTCTCACCCGCCGAGGCGATCTGTCCCACAAGGCTCTCCAGCAAGTCACGGAAGGTGATGATCCCCTCGACCCCGCCGTATTCATCCAGGACCAAGGCGACGTGCACCTGCGAGCGGCGGAATTGCTCCAGCATCTCCAGGGCCGGCATGGTTTCGGGCACGTAGAGCGGTTGACGCAAGCCCTGCGCCAGATTGAGAGGCTCGCCGCTGAGGAGGCGCGCCAGCAAATCTTTGGCGTAGATCATGCCCAGCACTTGGTCCAACGTCCCATCGCAGACCGGAAACCGCGAGTAGCCGCTCTCGCGGACCTTGGCCAAATTTTCCTCCAAAGGCGCCTGCAGATCCAGCCAGACAATCTCATGCCGCGGCGTCATCACGGTCCGCGAGCGCTGATCGCCCAGGCGCAGCACGCCCTCCACCATCTCGGATTCCATGGCGTCGAAGACGCCTGCCTCCGCCCCTTGCAGCATCAACAGCCGAATCTCCTCATCGGTGACCGGCTGTTCGACCTCGCGACGGACCCCTAAAAAGGCGAGAACAGCCTTCGAAGAGGCCGCCAGCAGTGACACGAGGGGCGCGGTGATCCTGGACAGGAACAGCATCAAGCGCGCCAGGCGCATGGCCACCGCTTCGGGATCGGTCAGCCCCAGCCGCTTGGGGGCCAGTTCCCCCAGCACAATGGAGAAGTAGGTGATGAGCACCACCACGATGCCCAATCCCAGGGCCGGCGCGTAGGGCTCCAGAAACGGGATCTCGCGCAAGCGGAGGGTCAGCTGTTCGGCGAAAGTAGCGCCTCCCAGAGCCCCGGTCAGCGTGCCGACGAGAGTGATGCCCACCTGAATGGTGGACAAAAAGCGCTCCGGCTGTTCCTGCAGCTGGAGCACGTCCAGGGCAGCGCGCTCGCCACGGTACGCGCGTTCCTGCAAGCGCGCCGGCCGCGCGGCAATCACGGCGATCTCTGCCAGAGCAAAAAGGCCATTACACAAAATCAAAATGAACAACACTAACAGTTCCATCACCTCACCATCTCATTCGACCCACCGCACGGCGCCGGTTGCCCCGGTCTCGTAGCCGCCGAGGCCAGCGATCGCGCGCCGGGTTTCTTCAGCGCTCAACCAGGCAGCCAGGGCCTGCACCTCCTCTCGCTGCCAAACGTAATTAGGGATGACCAGTTCATAGCACTCGGTCGTGAGGGGGACAAAGCCCAGTCCAAAGGGGCGGGCGGCCCCTTCAATGCCCACCCCCACGTCCGCGCGCCCTTCCGCAATGAGCCGGGCCACCTCCGAATGCGTTTGCGCCTCCGGCCCCACGGGCGACAGCTGCCGCAGGCGCAGGCCGGCGCGATGTAATTGCGCTTCCAGCCAGATGCGCGTCCCGGCGCCAGACTGCCGATTGACAAAACGTAGCCCCGGCCGCGCAAGGTCCGTGACCGAGGCCAGCCCGGCGGGATTCCCCGGCGGCGTCAACAATCCCAACCGCCGGTGCGCCACGGTGAGCAAAGCCACCCGCTTGCCCGGCAACAGCCGTCGAACGAACGGGACGTTGTAGGTGTCGCTTTCTTCGTCCCACAGATGACAGCCCGCCAGCTCTACCTCGCGGCGGGCCAGCATGATCAGCCCACTCAGGCTGCCGACAAAGCGCACCTGGAGCGGAGCTCCCCCCTGGAGTGAGGGAAAGCGCTCCGCGATCCAGGCGACGGCGGGATCATGGCTGCCGGCAAAGCGCAGCGTCGTCCCTTCGGGGGCGGTCGGGGCGAGAGTCAGCGCCCGCCAGCGATCCAACGCCAGGCGCGAGGCCGTCTCCAGCTCCTCCAGCGTGTAGCCCACCCGCACCATTTCCAGGACGAAGCCTTCCCAACGGTGCAACAGCGTCGCCAGGCGTAGGGCTGGCCCGTCCTGCTCCGGCGGCGGTCCGACGACGTGCGTCCCCTGGCCTGGGCGGCTTTCGATCAAGCCCTGCGCGGCGAGGTCCGCATACGCACGCTGCACCGTGCCCACGGTACAGCGCCAGCGCTCCGCCATCTCGCGCACGGAAGGCACCCGGGCGCCGGGCAACAGCTCGCCGCGTAAAATCTCCTGCCGCACCGCGGCGGCAATCTGCACATACAAAGGTTCATCCGTCATAGCACACCCGCAACATCTACGAACTCATCGCGTAAACCGTGCCCTGGACACGAGGCTCACTTTCCACCATGGCCCGCCTGAATCAGACCTCTACCGCCGAACGCAAAGCGGCCCGGAGAGTTGCCGGGCCGCGCACAAGAAGGCTGATGTTTTTACACCGAGCTGGGGCGGTAGGATTCGAACCTACGGTAAACGGATTCAAAGTCCGTCGCCTTACCACTTGGCCACGCCCCAAGGACCGTTTACATTATAACACGCCTTGACAATTCAACAAGGAATTGCCAGGCGCGCTAAGGCTTCGAGGCGATCTCTGCCGCGCGACTGGCCATCAATGCCCGCAATTTCTCCGCATCGCGGGGATAGGCCCAGTAGAACAGCGAGTACAACAACGCGCACAGGATCCACGGCACGGGGATGGTCCAGATCAGGGCCTGCGTGAAGCCGATCGAATCGGCAAGGCGTCCCGCAAAGTAGGCCACCAGCGCGGCAAAACCGCTCTCGATGAAGGTGGTCATCGAAAAAGCCGTCGCGCGCAACTCCGGCGGCACGGCCCCCTGCATCATCGGCTCCTTGGAGCCCTTGCCGGGCCAGCTGATCAGCAGCGCTGTGCCAAAGCAAAGCGCGAAAAACGGCCAGAACGACCAATCCTGCGACACGGTCAGCATGATGTAGCTGAGCGGAATCCCCGAGATGATGGAGATCTGCCCGATGATGGTGCGCCCGTACTTGGGATTGCGCCGCTCCGCCCAGTCGCCAATGATGCCGCCCAGCACGTTGCTGATGGCCGTGCCGATCACGATGCCGGCAAAAGCCAGGGTGGCGCTGCCGCGTGGATCCGAGAAAGTGATGCCCTCGCTCATTCCCCGCTCGGTCACCATCCAGGTGATCAGGTACAATCCCAACACCACCCAGGGCATCGAACCCGCCAATCCCTGCAGGATGGCGACCCAAACGGTGGGGATCCGGAGCACTTTGGGCAAATCGGAGGCTTTGATGCGGTACTGAGCCGCCGTCTCGGCGGTGATTTTGCCCGCGAGTTCTGGCTCCGCCGCCCCACGGACAGGCTCCTCGACCATGAAGTGGACCAGGGCGCCGGAAAGCACGCTGAACAGCCCCAGGGAGATGAAACCCCACCGCCACAACGTCGGCGTCGCCAGCAACCCCAGGCCCACGGTGCCGATGATGATGCCCAACATGCCGATGGCTTCGAGGAGTCCCAGAGCGCGCCCGCGCCTGTCTGGCGGAAAAGTATCGGACATCAGCGAGAAGGTCGCGGGCATGAGGCAGCCCAGGCCAATGCCGGAGATGGCACGGATGACCAGCAGCTGGCCAAAATTCTGGGTGAGACCGCAGAACAACGTCCAGATGCCCCACACGCCAGTGCCAATGATGATGACTTTCTTGCGGGGGAACTTGTCGGCGGCGTAGCCCCAGAAGGGCGCGCTCACCGATTGGAGGATATTGCGGATGGTGCCAATGGTGCCCAGGTTGGTCAAGCTGAGGCCCCACAGGCGCTGCAGCGTGGGAAAGAGCACGGAGATCGCCTGTCCTTCGCCCTGATCTATGAAATAGCCGAAGGCCAGCGCGAACAGGGTTTTCCAACGTCCGGCGAATGTCGCCTCAGGTGCAGATGTAGATGCAGATTTGCGAGCCATGAGTTCTCCTTCCTTGAAAATAGAAATCAGTGCGCCGTGAGTAGAGAATCGTCGCAGTCTCTGCTCACGGCGCGGGGATGAAGACGCGGAACGGGAGCGCGTCGAAGACGTAGGTGCGATTCAAGAAATCGCCGCTCCACCCGCCGACGGCAAAGAGCGAGGTCTCCCACACCGTCAGCCCCAAATTCCGCCACTCCCCCACGAGCGGCGTCTCCGCCACCACCCAGTTTTTTTGCTGGGGGACATAGCGCTCGTTGAAGCCGAGATAGCTGCCCCAGCCGCCGCCGACAGCATAGAGGTATCCTCCCACGCTCGCCAGGCTCAGGCCGCCGCGAGGTTGCAAAAGCGCCGGGCACCTCTCCCACCGTTCCTCGTTCACCAGAAAGACCTCACAAGTCGTGTGCTCGCTGCCGTCGTAGCCGCCGACGTAGTAGAGCTCGCGTCCCAACGCGGCGGCGGCGCCAAAGGCCCGCGCTTCCCGCGGCGCGGGTAATGTCTCCCAGGCGTCGGCGAGCGGATCGTACTGCAAAGCGATAGCACGATTGCGCTGTCCGTCCCAACCGCCGAACAGATAGGCGCGATCGTCCAACACGGTCAGCGCGTACCCGCACAGGGGCGTCGGCAACGGGGAGCGGGTCTCCCAGACATCCGCGGCGGGATCATAAGCGTGGACGCTTGCCGCCGGCTGCCCCTGAGCATCACAGCCGCCGGGGACGAGAATGCGTCCCTCCAACGTCGCCGCGCCGATGTTCGCCAGGGCGACGGGACGCGAAGCGCCCTCACTCCAACGGTCGGCCTGAATGTCGTAGATGTCCAACCGCGCGGAAGGGCCTTCGGCGGTCAACCCTCCCACCGCATACAACCGCCCCGCAAAAGCCGCCAGGCCCAATCGCGCGCGGCGCACGGGCAAGGGCGCCACCTCACGCCACCCCGTCTCGACGGAAGCAGACGCGACGCCGTCACTGCTGACAGGAAGGTCTACCAGCGCCGCCGAGGGGACGCCGCCCATCAGCGTCGAACGCGGTTGCGGCAGCCACAAGACGAGCAGCATCAACGCCACTCCCACTGCCAGTCCGATCCAGCGTTCACGGGGCCAGGGCGCCGGGGTCGGCAACGGCAACGTTGCGGGGGGCGCGGCGAGGGGAATCGTTTCCTCCGGTTCGGGGGACGGCGCTGCGGGCGGCAGCGGTTCGAGCTGCGGGACGCCGCCTTCTTCCTGCGCGAGAGTGACAACGGCGACCCACCCTTCCTTCACCGCCAGCATCGTGAGCTCGGTGCGCGAAGCCACCCCCGTCTTGGTGAAGATGTTGCGCAGGTGCACCTTGACGGTGTTGGGGCTGAGAAACACCCGCGCGGCGATTTCCCGGTTGGTCAGCCCTTGCGCCACCAGCGAGACGATCTCCAGCTCGCGTTCACTCAGCGCTTCGCCAAAATCAGCCGGCATCCTCCGCCTCCACGGACGGAAATTCCACGATCTCACGCCCGGCCAGTTTGTGTTGCACGCGCTCGGCGATGATGTCGAGGTGTTGCGGATAGCGCACGAAGTCCAGCTCGTCGCCCGGCACCATGAGCACGGGGCAGAGATTAAAGCCGCTCAGCCATTCAGCGTACAGACGTTCCAGGAGCGCCAGGTAATCCGGCGAGATGCCGGATTCCATGCCGCGCGCCCGCCGTCGAATGCGTTCAAGCAACGTCGGCACGCTCGCCTGCACATGGATCAGCAGGTCGGGACGCGGCAACGTGCTGACGACAAAATCGTAGAGCCGGCGGTAGGCCTGATAATCGCGCTCATCCATGTTGCCCATGGTGTACAACGCCCGCGCGAAAATATGGGCGTCCTCGTAGATGCTGCGGTCAATGATCGCGGAATAGGGCGCCTCCGCCTGTCGCCGGTGCTGCTCGGCGCGATGCCCCAGGAAGAAGATTTGCAGATGAAAACTCCACGTGCGCATGTCCGCGTAGAAGTCGCTGAGATAGGGGTTATCGGCGACGGATTCGTAGGCCACATGCCAGCCCATCCGCGCCGCCAGGCGCTCCGCCAGCGAGGTCTTCCCCGCGCCGATGTTGCCAGAAACCA
>JAGPHL010000236.1 GCA_018055515.1 Anaerolineae bacterium | reverse complement strand
CAAAAACCCATTTATACCATCCTGATCACCATCATCCTGGCAACCCTTCCCTGCTACTGCCTGGGATTCATCGCGCTGAGCCTGCGCCCCGGGGCGCGCTCGACCGCCACGGCCACCGCCACCCGCCAGGCGACCCCCCTGCCGAGCGAGACGCCGTATGTGGTTGGCCCCGGCACGACAACACCGCACGCCCTCCCGCCCACCCCCACACAGTGGTTCCCGCCCACCTTCACCCCCACGGCGACGCCCACCCAAACCCCAACGCCCACCCTCACGCCAACGCCAACGCTCACCCCTACGCCGACTGAAACGTCAACGCCGACACCCACTGAGACCCCCACGTCCACGGCGACCGCCACGCCCACCGCGTCGCCGACCGCCACGCCGACGGTGTCGCCAACTACCACACCGACTGAGACACCGACGCTGACGCCCACCCCTACCCTGACAGCGACGCCCACGGTCACCGCCACAGCGGTCATCACCCCACCCGCGCCATGACACCTGCATCCCCCGGCATTCCTGTGCTCTCGCGCCGCGCTCCGGTCAGCCATCGCGGCGCGGTCATGCCGGAAGTTTGCCCTGTCGCCCAGCCAGGCACAGGTGAGCCAGCCCCCCTTTCCTCCTCACGGCTCACCCCCTGCTGGATTCTATCTTCGCCGGAGTGAAAGGAGCCCCTTGAATACCCTCGAACTGATCCAACAACTGAGCGCGGCCATCGGACCGTCAGGACGCGAAGCAGCGGTCAGCGACGTCCTCCGCGCTCTCTGGGAACCCTGGAGCGACGAGCTACGCACCGACGCCATGGGCAACCTCATCGCCCTGCAACGCGGCAACGGCGCGGAACCCCGCCCGGCATTGATGAGCGCCGCCCACATGGATGAAATCGCACTCATCGTCACCGGCATCGAAAAGGGATTCCTGCACGTCCACCGCATCGGCGGGATGGATCGCCGCGTGCTGCTGGGACTGGAAGTGATGGTGCACGGCCACGAAGACCTGCCCGGCATCATCGGTACCCGGCCCCCGCACGTCCTGAGCGCCGACGAGCGCGGACGTATTGTCCCATGGGAAAAACTCTTTGTGGATGTCGGTCTGCCGCACGCCGAGGTCGTCGCGCGCGTCCCTATTGGCGCGCCGATTTCCATCCAACGTCCGCTCATCCGCCTGAAGAACGACCTGGTCGCCGGCAAAGCCCTGGACAATCGCGCCTCAGTCGCCGTGCTCACGCTGGCGTTGCAACTGCTGCGCCGCCGCGAACACGCCTGGGATTTCTACGCCGTCGCTACCGTGCAGGAAGAAGTCGGCGCGAAGGGCGCGCTGACCAGCGCCTTTGGACTCGATCCGACGCTCGCCATCGCCCTGGACGTGACCTTTGGCAAACAGGCCGATGACAGTGGCGGCGGCACTTTCCCCCTTGACAAAGGCCCCACCATCGGCGTAGGTCCCAACTTCCACCCGCAGCTCGTCCAACGGCTGCGCGACGTCGCCAAAAACGAGGAAATTCCCACCGCCCTCGAACCCATGCCCGGCCATAGCGGCACCGATGCGTGGAGCATCCAAACGGCGCGGGAAGGCATCCCCTGCGGCCTGCTCGGCATTCCCCTGCGCTACATGCATCAGCCGGTGGAGACGCTCGCCCTGCGCGACGTTGAACGTACCGCGCGGTTGCTGGCCGCTTTCACCGCGAGCCTCGAGGCCGATTACCGTCCCCGCTGGGAGGATGAACAATGAACCGCGATGCCCTGCTCGAATTGCTTTACACGCTGTCCAACACGCCGGGGACTTCGGGCGACGAGATCGAAGTGCGCCGGGCGCTCCGTCCGCACCTGGAGGGACATGTGGAGAGCCTGCGCGTGGACGCGATGGGCAATCTCATCGCCCACAAAAAAGGCGCCGGCACCCATGACCTGCGCGTGCTGCTCACGGCCCACATGGACGAGGTCGGCCTGATGGTGGTAGATCACACCGGCGAGGGCGGCCTCAAAGTGGAAACCTCCGGCAGCATTGACGCCCGCCTGCTGCCGGGATTGGAAGTGCGTGTGGGCCCCCAGGCCCTGCCCGGCGTCATCGGCATCAAAGCCATTCACCGCGTGGATGAGGGCGAGAACGTCATCCCCGTGAGCGCGCTCACCGTGGACATCGGCGCCCGCGACCGCGAGGAAGCGCTCGAGCTCGCCCCCATTGGGACCCGCATCACCTTCGCCACCACCGCGCACCCCCTGGGGCAGCTCGTGGCCGGCAAGGCCTTCGATGATCGCGCCGGCTGCGCCGCCCTCGTCGCGCTGTTGCAGGGGCCGCCGCTCCCCTGTGACGTCTTCGGCGTCTTCACCGTCCAGGAAGAAGTGGGGCTGCGCGGCGCACGGGTCGCGGGCTACACCGTCGCCCCCGCGGCGGCCTTCGTCCTGGAAGGCACCATCGCCGATGACCTGCCCAAAGAGGAAGAAGGCAGTCCCACCTCGGAGCTCGGCAAGGGACCGGTCCTCACGGTCATGGACCGCTCCTACGTCGCCGATCCGAGGTTGGTGCGTTTTGTGGTCCAGGTCGCTACGGCGGCGGGCATCCCCTACCAGTTCAAGCAGCCCGGCATCGGCGGCACCGACGCGGGCACCATTCACTTCGCCCGCGAGGGCGTGCCGGCGATCACCCTGGCGATCCCCTGCCGTTACATTCACGGCCCGGTCGCGCTGCTCGATCCGCAAGACCTGGAACACACCGTTGCGTTGTTGCGCGCGTCCCTGGAACAGCTGACGCCAGAGGTCATTCAACGCCCGTAACGGGCCGTATTGAGCCATTACCAGGGCAAAACCAATCTCACTCACACAAGGAGCAAACTGTGGATCTGGAACTGCTGACCCAACTCACACAGGCTTTTGGCCCTCCGGGGTACGAAGAGGAAATCCGTGCCGTCATCCGCGAAGTCGTCACGCCGCTGGCAGATTCCGTTTGGGTAGATCCGCTAGGGAGCCTGGTAGCGCTCAAACGCGGGACCGGCGGCGGGAAAAAGATCGTGCTGGCCGCCCACATGGACGAAATCGGCGTGATGGTCACCTACGTGGACGAGAAGGGCTATCTCCGGTTCACGCGCATGGGCGGCATCAGCCCGTTGATGCACATCGGGGGACGGGTGCGCTTCGCCAATGGCACGGTGGGGGTGATCTCCGTCGAGCGGCGCGAGGATTCCTCCAAAATTCCCGCCCTCGAGCAGCTCTACATTGACATAGGCGCCAGCAGCCGCGAGGACGCGCCGGTGCAGGTAGGCGATCCCGCCGTCTTCATGCGTCCGCTGGTCGCGCAGGGACGCCGTCTCATCAGCAAGACGCTGGACGATCGCGTGGGCTGCTACGTCCTCATCGAAACGCTGCGGCGCCTGGGCTCGACCCCTGACGACCTCTACTTCCTGTTCAGCGTGCAGGAAGAGGTCACCCTTTCGGGCGCGCGCACCTCGGCCTACAAGATTGATCCCGACATGGCGCTTGCCGTGGACGTGACCATGACCGGCGACACCCCCAAGGCCCTGCCCATGGCGGTCGAGATGGGGAAAGGGCCGGCGATCAAAGTGCAGGATAGCGGCATGATCGCGCATCCCGCCGTGCGGGACCTGTTGATCGCGGCCGCAGAGCGCGCCGGCATTCCCTATCAGCGGGAAGTCCTGCTGGGCGGCTCGACAGATGCAGCAGCCATGCAATTGGTGCGGGGCGGCATTCCCAGCGGCTGCGTCAGCGTCCCCTGCCGCTATGTGCACTCGCCTTCCGAAATGGTGGACGTCACAGACGTGGAGCAGACGGTGGCGTTGCTCAGCGCCGCGCTGACCCCCGCCTGA
>JAGPHL010000235.1 GCA_018055515.1 Anaerolineae bacterium | reverse complement strand
TGGCCTTGTCCGTACGCCAAGTGTTAGGGCTGTCTTGGGCTCCCTATCGGGGCAAAGGTACGGGCGAACGGGCTTTATTGCGGGCCTTGCTGCCTTCTCTGCCAGCGGGCGCCTGGCTTTACCTGCTGGATGCCGGCTTGTACGCTTTTGATATCCTCTGGCAGTTAGCCCAAGGTACCAACGCGGCGCTGATCAAGGTGCCCCCTAGTGTCCATGTCTCGCAACTGAAGCCGCTCGGGGAGGGCAGTTACTGGATGCAAGTGCGCGGCTGGGTGCCGGATGCTACTCAAGCCACAGGCTTGCGGGCAGAAACCCTTACCTTACGCCTCATTCGGGTAGCCTGGCGCGGCTTTCGGCCCTATTGGCTGGCGACCACCCTGCTGGACCCCACCATCTCCCCCCTAGCGTTAGCTCGACATTATGATCGCCGCTGGGTGATTAAACTCACCTATGACGAAATCAAAACTCATCAGTGTGTGACCTTGCGCGGGCAATCCCCTACCACGTTCCGTAGTGGCTTACCTGATTTGGTCGAGCAAGAACTCTATGCCCTGGTCATTATGTACAATGCGATTCGGCAACTCATGCGGGATGCCGCGCAAGAGGCCCACAGGTCGCCGGGTGAACTCAGTTTCGTTGGCTGCCTGGAGCAAATCTTGGAAGCTGCGCCGTTTCTGACCGCCCAACCCGCCGCGCGTGCCGTGCGCCACAAGCAGTTATTGATGTTGTTGGCCCAATATCGCCTTGAACCCCGACAATACCTCCGACGCAATCCCCGGGTGGTTAAAGTGAAAATGTCCAAATGGCCACGCAAGCGCGCCCATCATCGAGCCGAAACCTATGATATGGATCAAGACTTGCGCGTCATTCAACTAGAAACTGAGGCGGAACCTTGTACTGCAAGTTAGTTTCATTCACTGGTATTGAGCTTAGGGGGACGTAAACCGCCTGACCCAACGAGAGGCCGCCGTCGTTGCAAGGCACTTGATGGTGCACCAACACGTCAAAGTCAGCAGCTTCTAACACAGGGACGGTCAAATCCAACAGCAGGGCGTTCTGGAAGACGCCGCCGCTCAGGGCGACGGTCGTCACGCCGCTGGCGTCGCGCAAACGGACACAGACCTCCAGCACCATCCGCGCGACGGTCGCATGGAAGCGCGCGGCGATGTCGGGAAGCGCGACGCCGCGCTCCAGCGTCTCCAGCAAGGCGTAGAAAAGCGGCGCGAGTCGTACCACGTCGTCTTCGATGGCGAAGGGAAAGGGTCGCCAATCCTGCGCGCCCCAGGCCAGCTGTTCCAGCTCCATGGCGGCCTGAGCCTCGTAGCTGATCTCGCTGCGCACGCCCAAAAGCGCGCTCACGGCGTCGAAGAGCCGTCCCATCGAGGTAGTCCGGGGCACATTCAGGCCCTTCTCGATCTGCTGCCGGATGAAACCCGCCTCGCCGGGGCAAAAGCCCGCAAAACAGAGGTCGGCGGGAAAGTCCTCCGGCTCCAGCAGGGCATGGAGGTAAGCGACGGCGATGCGCCAGGGCGCGCGCGTCGCCGCATCGCCGCCGGGGAGGGGCAACGGCTCGAGGTGCGCCACCCGGCGCATCCCATCGTAATCCCCCAAAAACCACTCGCCGCCCCAGATCGCGCCGTCATCGCCGTAGCCCGTGCCGTCCAACGCCACCCCAATGACGGGGCCGCCGTCACGGGGCCAACCGTTATCCGCCAGACATGCGGCAAGGTGCGCCCGGTGATGCTGAACTCGCGTCGGCGCCGGCAGTCCGTGCGCGCGGGCGAAATCCTCCGCAAAGCGCGTGCTCAGGTAGTCCGGATGCAGATCGCACACCACCCGCTCCGGCGCGATGCGGAACAGCCGTTGATACGTCGCCAGCGCGGCCTCGTAGTGCTCCAGCGTCTCCAGATTCTCCAGGTCGCCGATGTGCTGGCTCACGAAGGCGTAGCGCTCGCGGGTGAGCGTGAACGTGTTCTTGAGCAGGGGACCCGCCGCAAAGACCTGCCCCACCTCAAAGGGCAAGGGGATAGGGAAAGGGGCATAGCCGCGCGCGCGGCGCATTATTTGCAATTTCGGGGTTGGGGATCCGGATTTTGGATTTGCAAATTGGCTGACCTGCACCACGGAATCATCATAACGCGCGTAGATCTCGCGGTCGTGCAGCAAGAAGGCGTCGGCGATGTCGGCGAGCCGCTCCAATGCCTCCTCGTTGTCTTTGGCGATGGGTTCTTCGCTCAAGTTGCCGCTCGTCATCACCAGCGGGCGGCCCACATCGTGCAGCAGCAGGTGATGCAGCGGCGTGTAGGGCAGCATCAGGCCGAGGGTGTGCTGGTTCGGCGCGACCTCGGGGGCCACCGGCGCCTGTGCGACGGCGCCATCCGGCGTCCGGCGTCGCAGCAAGACGATCGGCGCCTGCGGCGAGGTGAGCAGGGCCGCCTCTTCCGGCGAGATTTCGCAGTAGAGGCGGGCCTCCTCCAGGGAGGCGACCATCACGGCAAAGGGTTTGTGCGGGCGATGCTTGCGTTCGCGCAGGCGCTGCACCGCTTCAGCAGCGGTCGCGTCGCACGCCAGCTGGAAGCCACCCAGCCCCTTGACGGCGACGATTTCGCCTTGGAGCAGACGTTCTACCGCGTCGGCTAACGCGCCGGCAGCGCTCGCTGCGCCCTGCGCCAGGAGCGTCAGATGCGGGCCACACTCGGGGCAGGCGTTGGGCTGAGCGTGAAAGCGGCGGTCGGCGGGATTTTCGTACTCGGCGCGACAGGCGTCGCAGAGAGGGAAGACGCGCATGGTAGTATGGGGCCGGTCGTAGGGGATGTCCGTGATGATGGTGAAGCGCGGCCCGCAGTTCGTGCAGTTAATGAAGGGGTAACGGTAGCGCCGGTCGGCGGGGTCGAACAGCTCCCGCAGGCAATCGGGACAGGTCGCCACGTCCGGCGAGATGAGCACGAAGCGCCCCTCCTGCGCCTCCGAATGGCGGATCTCGAACGTCGTGTAGCCATTGGAGGGGATCGGCGTCGCCTCCAGCGAGGCGATGCGCGCGAGCGGGGGCGCCTCAGCGCGCAGCGCGGCGAGAAATGCCGTCAGCGTCTCCGGGGCGGCTTCGGCCTCGATGTCCACGCCGCCGGAGTGATTCAGCACCCAGCCGCGCACGCCGAGCCGTCGTGCCAGGTTGTACACGAAGGGGCGAAAACCGACTCCCTGCACCACGCCGGTGATCGAAATCCGCAGCGCCCTCGCCGGCACATTTTCAGGCTGCACGAAATTTCCTCCGTCGCCGGGCGCCGTTATCCCAGCCGCGCCTCCACCCAGGCGAGCCAGGCCGCCATCCCCTCGCCGGTCTTGGCCGAGAGCGGCAGCACGGACGCGGCGGGATTCAGTCCCCACACCAGTTCGGTGAATTTCGGCAGGTCGAAATCCAGGTAGGGCATGAGATCGGTCTTGGTGACGACCACCACATCCACCGCCTCGAAAATCGCCGGGTACTTGTAGGGCTTGTCGTGCCCTTCGGGGACGCTGAGCAGCGCCACCCGGTAATCCTGCCCCAGGTCGAACGACACCGGGCAGATGAGATTGCCCACGTTCTCGATGAAGGCCACGTCCAGCGCATCGAGCGGCAGGGCGTGCAGGGCGCTGTGCACCATCGGCGCGTCGAGGTGACAGCCACCGCCCGTGTTGATCTGCACGACCGGCGTCCCCGTCGCGGCGATGATCTCCGCGTCCACCTGCGACGCGGTATCGCCCTCGATGACGCCAATGCGGAAGCGCTCGCGCAACGCGGCAATCGTCGCCAGCAAGAGCGTCGTCTTCCCCGCCCCCGGCGAGGACATGA
>JAGPHL010000234.1 GCA_018055515.1 Anaerolineae bacterium | reverse complement strand
AGTCGAAGCAGCCCGTTTTTTGTTGTTAATGAGGCTGCCGCCCACAAGGCGTCGAACCTTTCCAACGTCTGACCTAAAGACATTATAGCATCATATTCCTGAGGACGCAAGTAGCTCAGCGCCACCTGGTACTCCAACTGCTGCTCTTGGACGCGGCTCGCCTCCAGCAAGCCCGCCAGATACAACTCCACGGTGCGCGCCAGCCGTTCTTTCGCTTGGGTTACCTGTTGTGCCGCATCAGGCGCTGCTTGGGCCCACCGCGCCTCCAACTGCTCCCGCCAATCCGTCGGTAATGCGCGTTGACACTCCAGCATGAACTCCACTACCTGGGCTTCAATGTCCTCGGCTTTCACCGGCGGCTGCGCGCAATCCCCCGTGTGCTCGATCTGCGTGGCGTCGCGGTAGTAGCGATACCCGCTCGTGGTCGTGGTGGCCCGCAAATGCTTCCCACAACGGGCACAAACCAGCAAGCCAGAAAGGGGATGCGCCGCAATGGGATGCGCCCCTTCCCCATTGCCATGCCGCTGCCGGGCCTGCGCGCGAATGACCTGCACGGCTTCGAAAACTTCCGCGTCCACCAGCGGCGGATGCTGCCCCGGATGCCAGCTCGCGGCGTCCTCACGCCGGCGCTTGCGGCCCGTCGTCTCATCCACTCCATAGTAGGGCACCAGGCCCGTGTAGAAACGACGGACGAGCAGCGTGCGAATCGCATCAGTGGAAAGTACGCCAGGTTGCTGCCCCGGCTTGCCTTTGGTGCGATAGGGCACCCAGGTGCCATCCGGCAACTGGTACGGCGCTTGATTGAGCATGGCGGCGATCTGGGCATCCGAGTAATCCCCCGTGACATACCAGGCGAAGGCCTGCTGCACGACCACCGACTCGATGGGATGCGCTATCAAGCGTTCGCCGTCGCCCCGATCGGGTTGCCCCGCATAGGGACAGTAGCCCGGCCCGTTGGGATCGGTGCAGACGGAGCATGTGCCCCGGCAGTACCCAAAGGGAATCGAGCCGTTCCACTTGCCGCTGCGGGCGCGCGCCGACAGGCCTTTGCGGGTCTCCTGACGCAGATTGTCTATGTAGACTTCGGCCAGAATGCCCAGCAAGGTCAGCGCGATCTTGCCCCACGGGGTGGCAAAATCAAGATTCTCTTTGACCGAGACCAGCGCCACGTTGTGAACCTGTAATTCCTCCAACGTCGTCAGCAACCCGCGCAAGTGGCGATAGAAGCGGTCTATCTTATCCACCACCACGACGTCGAATTGGCGCAGCCGGGCATCTGCCAGTAGCCGTTGAAAAGCGGGCCGTTCAGCATCCGCCTTGGCTGAATAGGCTTCGTCCACATAGTCGGTGACCCAGGTCCAGCCCCGCTGCTGGATAAAACTATGGGTGGCGTGACGCTGAGCGTCAATGCTAAAGCCATCCGCCTGTTCCGGACATGAAAACCGTAGGTAAGTGACAGCGCGCATGGGACTCCCTCCTGCCATGAGATTTTCCCACTGTAGCGCGGAACCCCCAGGAGACAAATACCGATGGACACAAGTGACAAGAGTTATGATCCCCAACCGCTGACGGCCTTGTTGCAGCGCCTGGTGGCCGAACGGGGAGAGAGCCTGCGCAAGGCCTCTCTCAACGCCGGCCTGGACCGCAGCGCCCTGTTCCGCTTCACGGAAGAAGGACGCCGCCCCTCGCGCGAGAGCCTGATTGTGTTGGGCGCTTACTTTGGCGTCAATCCCAATGTGCTGCTGGAACTGGCAGGCTACACCCCGCTGGCGCTCTTCGCCGGTGCGGAGCAGCGGGTGCCGCCAGAAATGCAGGGGATCGTCTCCCGCCTCCTGACGATCCCCGATGCCGTGACCCGCAGCCGCGTGATCAGCGCGCTCGAAGTGCTGCTCGAGGGCTGGACGATGACGGAAGCGCCGGAACATAAATAGCATCCCCTGGCACTAAGAGGAGGGGGGCGGTTTCGCAGAACCGCCCCCGGTCATCCCTCAAGGGACGGGATACGGCCCCAGATACGACTCATGCGTGTCTGGCAGCGTGAACTGTGGGTGCAACGGCAGAAAAGGCGCATAGACTTCGTACGCCACAATCTGGTCTTGATCCACAAGCAGCTGGAAGAAGATGGCCTGATATAAGCTGTTCTCTTCTTGCGGCTCCAGAGCTGCCAGCAACGCCGGCAAATCAGAGAGGATTTCGCGCGCCTCGTGACTCACCGGTGTTGCGTCAAGATCAAGGGACTGCAAAGCAGAGAGAATCCGGCTACGACGACGCTCAAATTCTGAGCGTGAGATGACCCCATCGCGCAAGAGGTATTGCTCCGTCTCCAAACGGTAGTGTAGATCTAGACGATCCTGCAGCAGCGCCGCCTCCCCTTCATCGTAGAACAGATACGCCAGGATGCGCTCAATCCACCGCTCCGGGAGGACCAGTTGACCCACCACCGTTCTGACCTGCTCCTCCAGAATCGCGGCCCGCACATGGGGCTGATGGAACTCCCGGTGTTTCAGGCGGCAAATCTGATCCATGTAATACCGGTGACCGCCAGCAGATTGACTGCGGATGGGGCTGTGGCGATGAGCACAAAAGAGCAGCCGGGCCAGGACGAAAGGCTGGATGCGCCGCTGGAGGGTGGCAGGCCGGGCATAGCGCTGCTTGCGGATTTGCTGGACGCGCGCGAAAGTGAGATCATCCACCAGCGGCTGGTGGTGTCCCGGAAAAATATCCCGCACCTGGCGCAGTTTCTTCCCCGTCTGAGTCGAGCCCGCGTATGTGACCCGCCCCGTGTAGATCACATTCGACAGAATCTCACGCACCGCATCCGCATCAAAACGCCCCGGCAGTGAGTATCCCGGCCGACCTTTCGTTCGGAAACGCACCTCCGTCCCCTCCGGCAGTGCGAACACCTCTTCATTGAGGCGCTGAGCAATGTCTGCAAACGACATGCTCCCCCCGGCATACCACTCGAACATGAGTTGAACCGCCACCGATTCTACGGGATGCGGGATGCGGAAAGCCGCACCCCGCCGGTCCGCTTTGCCATACTCAGGGCAGTAGCCCGCGCCATTGGGGTCTTTACAAGCGCTACAGGTCCCCATGCAGTACCCGAAGCGGTAGGTGGGAGCCAATTTGCCATGAACTGCGTCCATCAGCCGTTTGTTACGAATTTCCTGGGCCAGGTTGTCGCTGTAAAACTCCGCCAACCCCCCCAAGATATACAACATGAGTTTCCCCCACGCCCTGCGGTAGTCAATCCCCTCACGCAGTGACACCAACTGCACATCCGTGCGACGTAGCAGCGCCAGAAATGCCAGAAACACGCCCAGATCCCGGGCAATGCGGTCAATCCGGTCCACCACTACCACTTGCACTCTCCCCTCGCGCACCAGGCGTTGCAGGCGCAGAAATCCAGCCCGCTTACTGTTCCGCCCCGATTCAGCCGGATCGGTGATCAGTGCCTGTAACTGCCAGCCTCGTTCGGCAATGTAGGCGGTGATGCGCTGCTCCTGATCCTCCAGGCTGGTGCCATCCAGTTGCATGACCGACGAGACCCGCGTGTAGCCCGCGGCACACAGGCGGGACTCGGATTCAGGGGCATGCGCCTCCTGATTGTCCGCCAGCAATTGCAGAACCCGCTGCCGTACCTCGTCATCCGATGGACACTTCGATGCATGTGGGTAACTGTCGGGCTTATTCATGGGGCAGTTCCTCCAGCAGCGCCTCGAACTCGGCGTCGGCCTCCGCTTCCTCCGGGGTCGAGTCAGCCGTTAGTCCCAGCATCCGGCGCAAGGCCAGTGCCAGGGTAAAACAGAAATCGTCTACGTGCTCATCCAG
>JAGPHL010000040.1:13582-17092 GCA_018055515.1 Anaerolineae bacterium | reverse complement strand
GCCTTAATAATTTGGCTACGAGGCTCTCCGAGGTAGGCCGGCGGGAAGAGGCTTTAGAGGCAATCCAGGAAGCAATTGATATCCGTCGTCAGTTAGCTCAGGCTTATCCGGAGAAATTCCTTCCAGCCCTGGCATTAAGCCTTAATAATTTGGCTACAAGGCTCTCCAAGATAGGCCGGCGGGAGGAGGCGCTGGCGGCGATACAGGAGGCGGTGTCCATCCGCCGCGGACTGGCGCAGGCCGCCCCCCAGGCCTTCCTGCCCGGCCTGGCGAGGAGCCTCAACAACCTGGGCAACCGCTTCTCAGATCTTGGGCGGCGGGAGGAGGCACTGGCAGCTCACGAGGAAGCGGTGCGCACGCTGGCCCCTTTCTTCCTGCGTCTTTCTGCCGTGTTCGCGGACCAGATGGAGACTATGGTCCGCAATTACCGGGACGCCTGCCAGGCCGCGGGCCGCGAGCCGGACGGGGAGTTACTGGCGCCGCTCAGGCGACGGTCACCTTGAAAGTGACCGTCGCCTGAGGTATAATAGCACTGGCGCAAGATGCCTTGACGTTAAGCACCATCAGTTGAGTACATCAGGGAAGTCCTCCTCGACCCGGGACTGCATATGCCATATCGGACGGGAACAGTCAAGTCGGAGAGACAGGTGAGATCAGCCTCCCGATCTGGAATAGCCGGGGCTTTGCCAGGAATCATGTTGTCCTCACCTGTCTCTCGGCCAAGAGCGACGGCCTGATCGAATCTTGAAAGAAAGGAGACGTGTACTGGCAGTCTGGTCGCTCTGACTACAGTATACAAGGTTATTATGAGCACGCTGCAAAAGGCACAAACTCTTTCCGAGGCCTACCGGCTCCTTGACCCCATGCGCCCGCTGGAAGGGGAATGGCTGGAGCATTTTTACGCTGAGCGCCCTGAAGCCGCCAGCATCCAGCCCCTCCTGGAAGAACTGCTTATGGATGACCGTGAGGATGACAAGACCATCTTCGCCGGTCATCGTGGGAGCGGTAAGACCACGGAACTGGCGCGCCTGGAATTGGAGAAGGAACTGGCTTCGTCTCATATCGTCGTACGGATGGACGTGGAGAGCCTGCTGAATCTGGGCGACGTGGACTATACCGACTTGCTGGTCGTTATGGGGTTGCAAATATTCCGTCATGCTTGTCGCACCGGCACCCGACTGAGCGAACAGAAATTGAATGACCTGCGCTTCTGGTACAAGACCCATATCCTGGAGGAAGAAGAACATCCGGTATTGGATGGAGAGGTAGAGGCGCAATTAAATGCGGGGATCGCTTCCATCACGGCCAAACTCCGCACAAATACCCCGCGCCGCCAACATGCTCGTGCAGAGACTCAGGCCAACCTCGCGGACCTTCTGGAACGTCTTAACGAGTTGCTGGGAGACGTCCGGCAAAAGACAAAGAAGCGTACATTGGTCATCGTGGATGGTCTGGATAAGATGTATGACCTCGGTCAGATACGCAACCTGTTCCTGCACGGGGCGAATGCACTGCTGGAGCCTCGCTGTCGGGTGATTTACACCGTCCCTATTGCGCTTTACCATACCAATGACTTTCAACAGGTGCGCCTCTCCTTCCCTCGCAACTTTGCTTTGCTCAACATCAAAGTGTGTGAACGGGACGGAAACCCCTGTCAAGATGGCCGCGCTACGCTGCAAGAAGTGCTGGAACGACGTATGAAGCCGGAATTACTGACTCCAGAAGCAACAGAATACCTGGTGGAACTGTCGGGCGGCTTGTTGAAAGAACTGATCACGCTGGCCCGTAGCAGTGTACTCAGGGCCCGCCGCCTGCGAGGAGAGGAAGGGCCTGTCCAGCGGGAAGATGTGGAATATGCCGCCCGTCAGGTTCGCAACACCTATCGGGGTCTTCTGACCGAGGACCAGTACCGCGAACTCTGGCACATTGCTCAGGGCGGGCAATTTGTCAACAGCCTTTTGGCTCAGGAATTGCTGCACAATCTGAGCCTCCTGGAATACAACGGAGAGGGAGCATGGTGGGCGATCCATCCCATCGTTCGTCCGCTGGTGGAGGAATGGGCTCGTGAACACGAAGGCGGATAATCCTCCGACCGTTCGGGAAGCAGGTCTGGACCTGGTGCTCCTGCAGGACGCGCTGGACCTGGCAGAGGGAGCAATTCTTCTCTTCGCTATCTGTGAGGAGGGAACATGGCGTCAACAGTTGATGCAGCGTCTGGAAGAGCACCAGAAAGCCCAGGAGCGAGAAATCATAAGGGTTGAACTTTCTCCAGAGTACCCCGACCTGATCGGTACCCTGTCGTCGTGGTACGACCTGATGTTTTCAACGGCCCCATCTTCTGCTGATTCAGTACTCCGAGATCAACCATTGTCCCCCGTTATTTTTGTAGACATTAACCGCCTGGACCGCGCTGGTTTAGACCTCTCTTATCTACCGCTCGATTTCCCCACGCGTCAGGAGGTGGAAGCGGCTCGGCTCGCCCTGCGCACGCTGAACATGCAGCGTGAGCCCCTCGCCCGTCTGGGCTCTCCCATCGTGTTCTGGCTCAGTCGGCTGACCCTGATGCAGGTTGTTCGGCATGCTGCCGATCTATTTGCCGCCCGGAGCGGGATTTTCTATCTGGAAATGCCGCAGCCACCCGCTGAATACGCCCGGATGGTGTCCATTCAGGCTGAAATGATGCATTTGCTGGACCGCACCAGCTGCACATTTCTGCCGCCGGAGGAACTGGCTCGGAGGACAGCGCTTTACGAAAAGCGGCTCGCCAGAGAGCAGTCTGCGGAAAAACCGTACTGGCCTGGTATTGCCTGGACGGCCCGGGAACTGGCGGACCTTTACCGCGAAATGGGAGACCTGGCGCGATCCGCCGAATACCGGAAACAGGCAGTAAAGGTTTACCGTCGCCTGACCGGAGAACACCCTGAAGATTTCTCCCCCCTTCTGGCTGTAACTCTGAGAGAACTGGGAGTTGCCCTCTCTGACCTGGGGCGGCGGGAGGAGGCGCTGGCGGCGACGCAGGAGGCGACCGACCTCTACCGGGAACTGGCCGAGGCCGCCCCCCAGGCCTTCCTGCCCGACCTGGCGACGAGCCTCAACAACCTGGGGGCGATGCTCTCCGCTCTGGGGCGGCGGGAGGAGGCGCTGGCGGCGACGCAGGAGGCGGCCGACCTCTACCGCGGACTGGCGCAGGCCGATCCCCAGGCCTTCCTGCCCGACTTGGCGGGGAGCCTCAACAACCTGGGCAACACCCTCTCCGCTCTGGGGCGGCGGGAGGAGGCGCTGGCGGCGACGCAGGAGGCGGTGTCCATCCGCCGCGGACTGGCGCAGGCCGCCCCCCAGGCCTTCCTGCCCGACCTGGCGGGGAGCCTCAACAACCTGGGCATGATGCTCTCCGCCCTGGGGCGGCGGGAGGAGGCGCTGGCGGCGATGCAGAAGGTGGTGTCCATCCGCCGCGGACTGGCCAAGGCCGCCCCCCAGGCCTTCCGGCCCGACCTGGCGATGAGCCTCAAC
>JAGPHL010000040.1:5778-13482 GCA_018055515.1 Anaerolineae bacterium | reverse complement strand
AACCTGGGCAACACCCTCTCCGCTCTGGGGCGGCGGGAGGAGGCGCTGGCGGCGACGCAGGAGGCGGCCGACCTCTACCGGGAACTGGCCGAGGCCGCCCCCCAGGCCTTCCGGCCCGACCTGGCGATGAGCCTCAACAACCTGGGCCGTGACCTCTCCGCTCTGGGGCGGCGGGAGGAGGCGCTGGCGGCGACCCAGGAGGCGGCCGACCTCTACCGGGAACTGGCCGAGGCCGCCCCCCAGGCCTTCCTGCCCGACCTGGCGGGGAGCCTCAACAACCTGGGCAACACCCTCTCCGCTCTGGGGCGGCGGGAGGAGGCGCTGGCGGCGACGCAGGAGGCGGCCGACCTCTACCGGGAACTGGCCGAGGCCGCCCCCCAGGCCTTCCGGCCCGACCTGGCGAGGAGCCTCAACAACCTGGGCAACCGCCTCTCTGACCTGGGGCGGCGGGAGGAGGCGCTGGCGGCAACGCAGGAGGCGGTGTCCATCCGCCGGGAACTGGCCGAGGCCGCCCCCCAGACCTTCCGGCCCGACCTGGCGAGGAGCCTCAACAACCTGGGCAACCGCCTCTCTGACCTGGGGCGGCGGGAGGAGGCGCTGGCGGCTCACGAGGAAGCGGTGCGCACGCTGACCCCTTTCTTCCTGCGTCGTTCTGCCGTGTTTGCGGACTGGATGGAGACTATGGTCCGCAATTACCGGGACGCCTGCCAGGCCGCGGGCCGCGAGCCGGACGGGGAGTTGCTGGCGCCGCTCAGGTGACAGTCACCTTGAAGGTGACCGTCACCTCACCTCCCGTACCTGACGCGCTCGAGCCGGGCGCGCGGGAGGGGGTTCACCCGCAAGGCAGGCGGCCCGTCAGGGAGGAGGTCACTTCGCAGCCGCGCGCAGGTGGCCTCTTCCGTTGAGCGCCCCAACACCACAATTGCTCTGGAGTGTAGGAAAGATGATAGCAGCAGCCCAACTCGTCCCATACAGGACTTCTAGCGATGATTACGGTCTTACCGAGGATCTCAAGGCACAATTTGCCCGCCTGCGAGATGAACGCCATCCGCTATACTTGACCTCTGAGGAATTTGACAAGATCCTGCATTGGAAACTGGGGGGCAATATGGAAGACAACAAGAGAGACGTAGAGCAAATACAGAAGAGGTGATCCGGACAGTGACAGGTGCGGCGCTCTCGATAATCCATCCTGACGAAGATTATGAAACTGAGTTGCGATTAAACATTCTCTGCTCTATTCGTGGAGTAGGAGTTCCTGTAGCGTCGGCAATTCTGGCGCTGGTGTTTCCTGACAAATACGCTGTGATGATTTTCGAGGGTGGAGACAGATATTTGATGAAGAAAGAACGACTTTCTCGATTCCCGATTACAAAAGATACCTTCGGGAAATAAAACGATTAGCGGTTGAGTTAGGATGGCCTGTCCAAGAAGTAGACCTGGCCATTTGGGAGTATGACCGTGTGAATGGTAAAAAATTTGTCGCAAACACAGCGGCGGGCTAATACCTCGCTCCAGCCGAGGGCACTTCGATTGCAGCGGCGACGCAAATGCAGGAAGACGTTTTTGCGGTATCATTGGGTACACACAAGTTAAGCGGGACGCTTGAAGGCTTACGCGCGTGTAGCTGTGGCTACGATTGCCAGATCGTATTTTCGATCGAACGAAATCTCGCCGATGGCAGCGAAGTTGTCGTGTTGCTTGACCTCGGCACGCACGACGAGGTTTATTAGGGACATTTACTTCACGTGACGACTCGCAAGCGAGGAATGATCTCGCAACCCATACAACAAACCAGCCGCGGAAACTCTCCGCGGCTGGTTTTGTGCCGAAGGTGGGAGTCGAACCCACACGAGGGAACCCTCACTACGCCCTGAACGTAGCGCGTCTGCCAATTCCGCCACTTCGGCGCTTTATGACTTTATCATCTCGGGATGGCCTCCCGTCAATGGCAGTGATTGTACTGCAAGGACCAATTTTGTCAAGCCGCCGCTTAAGGTATAATGGGACTGCCGGACCGATATTTTCGTGCTCAGCGCCGACTCAAGGAGACGCCATGTGCCGGCGCACACCGGGCAAGCACAAAAATAACGTGTGAACGTGCGAAGGTGTGAACGTGCGAACGCAAGTGATTCGCCTTCTCGCTTTTTCGCCTTTTCGCCTTTTCGCCTTTTCGCCTTTTCGCCTTTTCGCTTTTTCGCTGATTCGCTGACGGCTGACCCGCTGATCTCTATTTGCCGAGGAGGTCCCATGCCCACGTTGCTCGATGATTTACGCGATGCTATCCAGCTCATCGGCGCGCAGAATCTGCCCGCCGTGCTCACCTATCCCCTCCACAAGACCTGGGCCGAAGTGCGCGGCGGTCCCGCCGTGGCCCCGCACCTTCTGCACACCCATTCCATCTGGCCCCTCAGCTGGCAAAAACCCGGTCCAATCCAGGGATTTACGCCCCACGCGCGGGGTCTCACGCTGGAAACGGCGCATGGCAGCATCGAAATCACGTTGCTGGCAGCCGACGCCGTCCAGGTGCGCTATCTCCCGGCCCAACACCGCCCGGCGGCGCCCCTCCCTTACGCCCTCGCGCAGCCCCTCGACGCATGGCCCATCCCGCCCTTCGAGACTCTGCCGCAAGGCGATGCAGTTTTCCTGCTGACCGGCGAGCTGGCGATCGGCGCGCTGCTCAAATCGGGCGCGCTGCTCTTTGCCGACGCCACCGGCCGGCTCCTGCGCGCCGACATTGACATGGGCTGGGGACGCGACGGCGCCGTGCGGCACCGCACGCTCCTGCACGAGGACGAACGGCTCTTCGGCCTGGGGGAACGCGCCACGCCCTGGAACCGCCGCGGCGGGACGCACATTCTCTGGAATCAAGACCCGGCGGGGTACAAGGACGGCGACGACCCCATCAACCTGAACATCCCGGTCTATGTCAGCGTGCGCCCAGGCGACGGCCCCGCCTATCTGGTCTTCTACGAGAACACGCACTACGCCGAGTTCGATCTCGGCGCCGGTTCCCCTCAGGCGGCGGATCATCGCTTCGCGGGCGGCGAGCTGCGCTACGTCTTCATCGCCGGCGCCGTCCCCACCCTGCTCGAACGCTACACCGAACTCACCGGCAGGCATGCGCTCCCCCCGTTGTGGATGCTGGGCTATCAACAATCGCGCTGGTCCTACTACCCGGAGGCCCGCGTCCGCCAGCTGGCCCAGGATTTCCGTGAGCATGAGATCCCCTGCGATGCCATTCACCTCGACATTGATTACATGGATGGCTTCCGCGTTTTCACCTGGGATAAAAACCGCTTCCCCGATCTGCCGGCTCTCGCCGCCGACCTGCGCGCGCAGGGCATCAAGCTGATCACGATCATAGATCCGGGGGTGAAGGTCGATCCCGCCTACGCGGTCTATCGCAGCGGGAAGGCCGGCGGGCATTTCTGCACCCTGCCCACCGGCGAAATCGTCCACGCGCCGGTCTGGCCGGGCAACTCCGCCTTCCCCGACTTCACGGATCCGCAGGCCCGCGCCTGGTGGGGCGAGCAGTATCGCCCGCTGGTCGAGGCCGGCGTTGCAGGATTCTGGAACGACATGAACGAGCCGGCGACGTTCTCGCCTGCGGGGCCCACTACCCTTCCCGCGACCACCCGTCACAGCCTGGAAGGGCGCGGCGGCGATCACCGCGAGGCGCACAATCTCTACGGGATGTTGATGGCGCGCGCGAGCGCCGAGGGCGTGCTCGCGTTGCGCCCCGACCTGCGCCCCGTCGTCATCACCCGCGCCGGATGGGCAGGCGTACAGCGATACGCCACGTCCTGGACCGGCGATAACCAGAGTACGTGGGAATCGCTGCGATTGACGCTGCCCTTAGTGCTGGGATTGGGGCTTTCGGGCGTGGGCTTTACCGGCCCGGACATCGGCGGCTTCGCCGGGGCGGCGGATGGCGAACTGTTCACGCGCTGGCTGCAACAGGCGACGTTCATGCCCTTCTACCGCGCGCACACCAGCGCCGGCACCCCCGATCAGGAGCCGTGGAGCTACGGCGAGCCGTATCTCAGCATCAACCGCCGCTTCATCCAGCTGCGGTATGAGCTGCTGCCCTATCTCTACACCGCGGTGTGGCAGATGGCCACTCGCGGCTGGCCCATGGTGCGGCCCCTCGGCTGGCTGGATCGTGCGCTGTGGGACGTGGATGATGCCTTCCTGTGTGGGGATGCGCTCTTCGTCGCGCCGGTCATGGAGCCGGGCGCCTCCAGCCGCAAGGTCCGGCTTCCTGCAGGGACGTGGTACGAGTTCTGGACCAATCAACGCTGCCGGGGCGGGGAAGCGCTCACCGTCTACGCGCCCTTGGAGACGATGCCGCTCTTCGTGCGCGAGGGGACCGTGCTGCCGCTCGGCGAGATCGGCCCCAGCGTCGAGCAACGCCCCGACCGGTTCCTGCGCCTGCACCTCTATCCGCTCACCGAAACGGGTGAGGCGACGTCCTGGCTCTACGAGGATGCCGGCGAGGGATTCGGCTATCAGCAAGGCGAGCGGCGCGTCAGTCGCTTCGTCATGCAGCGGGATGACACGCACCTGCACGTCGCCTGGGAACGTGAGGGGACGTTCGAGCCGCCTTACGTCCACATTGCCCTCACCCTCAACGGCCTGCGACGCGCGCCCCAGGAAGTCCGCGCCGACGGCGACGTTTACCCGATCGTGGTCAGCGATCCCGTCCAGCGGACCGTGCTGCTGAGCGTCCCGCCGTTCACCGAGCTGGACGTGCAACTCTGAGGGCATGGCAGCGCGGGGTCCTTTTCCACAAGGTCTTCTTCTGCGAAACCATCCAACCACTCATCACAACGGAGGCATTGCACCATGAGCGAAGAACAAACCGACTACGAGCGCGAGACCTGGAGCTATCACGGCTATCACCTGGACCGAGGCAACTTCACCACCGCAATGGTGCATTACTACCGCGCCGAGGTGACACGCTGCAATACCTGGCGCAACCGGCTCGATACCACCACCAACTGGGCCGTCGTCACGACGGCAGCGGCGCTGACGTTCACCTTCAGCTCGCCGCAAAACCCTCACATCGTCATGTTGTTGGTCATCGCCCTGACGCTGGTGTTCCTGTGGATGGAGGCACGGCGTTACAGCTACTACTCACTCTGGTATCACCGCGTGCGGCTGCTGGAAACGGAATTCTTCGCCAAGATGCTGGCGCCGCCCTTCCGGCCCGCGGATGACTGGGGCGACGCCATGGCCGAAACGTTGATGAATCCCGTGTTCCCCACCTCACGCTTTGAGGCGATGGGCGTTCGTTATCGGCGCAATTACGTCTGGCTGATCACCCTGAGCGTTCTCAGCTGGTTTATCAAGCTGTGGATCCATCCTGAACCCGCAGCCTCATTCAAAGTGATGTCGGCGCGGGCAACAATCGGCTTCAACATCCCCGGCCCCTGGATCATCGCCGCCGTGGTGGCAGTCTACCTGTCGCTCACGGCGATGATGATCGCAGTGAATATTCAGGAACGGCGGGCAACGGCAGAGCTCAGAAAGGAAGAATTCCACGGTCGGCGGATGTTCCCCAGCCTGAGACCCCAGCCCCAGCTCGCCATCATCATCACCCAACAACGGGTGGCCCTGTCGCAGCGCATCATGCATGAATTAGAGCGCGGGGTGACGGCGCTCTCAGGCAAGGGCATGTATTCCGGCGAAGATCGCGATGTCCTGCTGTGCGCCCTCACCGGCGTGCAGCTCAAGCATCTGCGCGACATCGTGAGCGAAGTAGATCCCCAGGCTTTCGTTGTAGTGACCCAAGCCAGCAGCGTCCGCGGGCGTGGGTTCCATCCCCCAAGTTGAGAGCCGATTCAAGGAACTTTCTGTGCGCCCAAGGCGTCTTTACGAGTAGCTGCTTTTCAGGAGGAAACATGAGCGAACAACCGACCCCTGTCGAGAAAAAGTCATTATTCAGCCTGCTGGCAGGCATCTTCGTGCGTCCGGGCGCGACTTTCACGCATTTGCGGGAACATCAGTCGCACAGCTGGTGGCTGCCGGCAATTCTCATCATAATCTGCACATGGCTGCCCCTTCTGGCCACCAATGCTGTCGCCAATCGCAGCGCCGGGCCAACGCTGAACGGCGGGATGGCGTCAGAAAGCCCCGCCATGATCGGCAAGGGCGGCGGGATCATCGTTGAAGGCAACCTGCCGGTTGAGGAGCCGACAGGTTCCTCAGCCATGGACATCCTCAAAACTGTTGGGACGATCGTCAGCCAACCGCTGACCTGGTTGCTGTGGGGCGGCGCGCTCTACCTTGCCAGCGTGTTTCTGGGACGCAGCAGTGGGTTCAAGCCGATGTTCCAGCTCGCTGTGTGGGCGTGGCTCCCTTACGCCGTGCGCGGCCTGGTGCAGACGGTTTACATCTGGATCACGGGGCAGGAAATCATCAACAAAGGCTTCGCAGGTTATGTGATTGACAACAGCACGTCGCAGATCATCACTCCTGGACCAGAAAAACTGGCGCTGGCGAGCATCCTGGGGCGGATTGATGTGTTCATGGTGTGGAATCTGGCATTGCTCGTCATCGGGTTGATGGCTTTCACGAAGCTGCCGCGTCGCAAGGCCATCACCGCCATTGCAGTCATCTGGCTGGTGTTCGCGCTCCTCAGCGTCGTGCCGGCCATCCTCGGCGGCATGTTCAGCTCGCTGACGATGTAAGCGACAAATCTGTCTTTTCAGGAAAGAGACATGAGTGAGGGCATCATTCGCATCACCGGCTTGACGCGCTATTTCAAGATGGGCGAGCAAGTCGTGCACGCCCTGGATGGGGTAGATTTGACCGTCATGCGAGGAGAACTATTGACGATCATGGGGCCCTCCGGTTCGGGCAAGTCCACGCTCCTCTACCTCATCGGTGGGTTGGACCGTCCGACGAGCGGCGAGATGTGGGTCAATCAGCGGGAAATCACCCAGCTGGACGAAAATGATCTCGCCGGCTACCGGGGCAAGGAAGTGGGCTTCATCTTCCAGGCCTTTCACCTGGTGCCGACCATGACGGCGCTGCAAAACGTCGAATTTCCCCTGGTTTTCAGCGGCGTGCCGACGCAACAACGGCGCAAACAGGCGCTGGCGCTGCTGGAACGTGTAGGGTTGGGCGACCGCACCGGGCACAAGCCCACCGAGCTTTCCGGCGGGCAGCAGCAGCGCGTCGCCATCGCCCGCGCGCTTGCCAATGATCCCGCCATCATTCTGGCAGACGAGCCGACGGGCAACCTGGACACCCAGACGGGACGCGAGGTCATGGCGCTGCTGGGGCAACTCAACCGCCAGGAAGGACGCACCATCGTCATCGTGACCCACGATCCTGCCATCAGCGCCTACGCCACACGCACCATCCATCTGCTGGACGGGAAAATCGTCAACGGCGGATGAGCATGTGAATCGTAAACTGTGAATCGTGAGCGGAGGCGACGACGACTCTCTTCTCACTGCTCTCTATTTTCCGAGGAGTTGACATGTTCCTGCGGCACACCACCGCAAATGAAAACAACGTAGGCACGTGGGCACCTGCGCACGTGAGCACGGGTTTTATTTTCCGAGGAGGACGAAAACCATCATGAGCCGTAACAGCATCAAATTCAGCCTGGTCCTGGCCATGGTAGCAGCAGTGTTCCTGTTGCTGGCAGCAACCGTGAGCGCCCAAAGCCCGCTCTTCATCATCGAGCCG
>JAGPHL010000040.1:0-5678 GCA_018055515.1 Anaerolineae bacterium | reverse complement strand
ATCGCCTCTCAAACGATGCGGGTTCCGACCAGTGCGAGCAACGGCGTCCAGAGCCTGCAGGTGAACCTTTCCGCCAACGATTTCTCCGGCGCGCATTATGAATTTCCGCAGACGCTGGCGGTCGAAGTCATCGGCGCATCCAGTGGCAGCGGGGCGCCGACTGGCAAGCCCGAAGTCCTCATCGAGGATGTCCACACCACGCCGGCGATCATCGCCCCGGGGACACCCTTCACGTTGACCATGGTGCTGGCCAACCGCGGCAGTCGCACCGCCATCAATCTCAAGGCCGTGGGGGATGCCAGCATGGTCATTCCGGCGCACGGCGGCGGCGTGGCGACGTGGGACACTCTGCGCATCAATCAGACCGCGACGTTGACGCTGCCTTTGCTGCTCAAACCCAGCAAGGAAGGCGGACGGCTAGGTCTGCCGATCGCGCTGGCCTACAGCGATTACAACGGCGGCAGCTACAGTGGGCAACAAACCGTGGGCATTGACGTGGACACGAGCCTGGCCAACCGCCCGCAGCTGCTGATTGATGGCTATCGCACGCTGCCGGAGAAGATCTCGCCCGGCGACAGCTTCACGCTGACGCTGGACGTGGTGAACGTGGGTGGTGGCGATGCGCAGCGGCTGACCCTGGCGCTGGGGGGCGAGGACGGGGAAAACCTCGGCGCCTTCGTCCCCATCGAGGGCAGCAACGTCAGCTTCATCCCCCACATCCCGGCGGGCGGTCATGCCAGCGTCGCCATGCGTCTGATGGTCGCCGGCAATGCCGAAACCCGCGCGCACAACCTTCCCGTGGCGCTGGCCTACGACATCAGCGGGGGCACCCGCGAGAAGGGCACGCAGCGGGTGAGCCTGCTGGTGCAACGGCGTCCCGCTTTCAAAATCAGCTTCTACCGTCCCGTCGAAGGGACGGCGATGGCAGGGCAGCCTTTCCAACTGCCCATCGAGCTGGTGAACGCCAGCAGCTTCCGCTTCACCATTTCGGAGCTGCGCGCCTCTGGCGAGGGACTGGAATTCATGGGAGAGAGCAGCACGTATGTCGGGCCGCTGGATCCGGGCGGCTCCTGGACGCTGGATGCGATTGCCATGCAGATGGAGGCGGGAACGGCTAAAGTCGTAGTGAGCGTGAGCTATGTGGACGACCTCAACCAGACACAGACGTACAGCGACACGCTCACCGTTGAGGTACTGGAAAACTTCTTCCCCTCCGAAGGCGTCCCCGGCGAGTCAGAGTCCCCCGTCGAAGAGCCGTTGAGCTTCTGGGGGCAGGTGGGACGTTTCTTCAAGGCGTTGTTTGGCCTGGGGAGCTAAGAGGGTGAGAACGCGAGATCTGCTGCGACTGGTGTGGAGCAATCTACGGCGCATGAAAGCGCGTGTGGCGATGACGGCCATCGGCGTCATCATCGGCACGGCAGCCGTCGTTGTGCTGGTCTCGCTCGGCGCCGGCCTGCAGAAACAGGCGACGGCCAATCTCTACAACATGGGCGGACTCGATGAGCTCATGGTGCGCGTCGGCTACATGGAGATGCCGGCCGCTACGGGAGGGAGCGCCGGACAGGCAGTTTCCCCGCCGGTCCTCAACGCCGCCAAAATAGAAGAGATCCGCGGCATGGAAGGCGTCATCGCAGCAACGCCGCTGTTAGACGTCTACATGCAGGGGCCGCTGCGACTCAATCGGCAGGATGGCTGGGCCCAGATGTACGGCGTGGAGATGGAGGACTTCGCCAGGATCGCCGCCCTCGACCGCGGGACGCTGGATCTGTATCGAGGGCAAATCGTCATCGGTTCGATGGTGCCGGCGAACTTCATCCCGTGGGAAGAATTCCAGGCAGCGGAGCAGGCCGGGCTGGAACCGCCGGAGCCCCCGGAGCTGCTGAATCAGACCCTGCAAATGGTGAAGTTTACCTACGACCCGGTGACCTACATGCAGAGCGAGAGCATTGTCGCCCGCTTGCAAGTCGTAGGGGTGCTGAAAAAACAGGGGTATCTCTATGACTACAGCATCTTCCTGCCCCTCAAAGAGGCGCTGCGGCTCAATCAACGCCTGATGGAAGGGCAACAGGGAGTCTCCAATCCCGATAAAGACGGCTACGGGCAGGTATTGGTGAAGGTCTCCCATCCCAGTCTCTCCCCGACGATCGAGCAAACGCTCAAGGATCAGGGATTCTGGGTCGAATCGGCCCGAACGCAAATCGAAAGCCTCAACAACTTCTTTGCCATCGTGCAAGCCATTCTGGGGGGGATCGGCGCCGTGGCGCTGCTGGTGGCAGCATTCGGCATCGCCAATACGATGACGATGGCCATCTACGAACGGACGCGGGAAATCGGCCTGATGAAGGCCATCGGCGCGACCAACCAGGACGTGATGTCGGTTTTCCTGGCGGAAGCGGGAAGCATTGGCCTGTTAGGAGGAATCGGCGGTGTAGGCCTGGCAGTGGCCCTGAATACCGTCATCAATGTCGTGGGCAGCTCCCTGCTGGCAGAAAGCGGCGGCATTTTCGGCGGCATGAGCGGCGAAACGGCGACGACACTGACGGCGATGCCGCTCTGGCTTCCTATCTTTGCCGTGGTCTTCGCCATTCTCATCGGCGTGGCCTCGGGGATCTATCCCGCCATCCGCGCGGCAGCGCTCAGTCCCATCCAGGCGCTCAAATACGAGTAGCCCGCGCCGACGTCTCTCCCTCCCAGGTAAAGTTTTTGCGCGCAGGTGCAGCCTGCGCGCAAAAACGTCAAAGCCTCCATCCTTCCAGGCGCCCCTCACAATCAGCCTTGCAATCCAATGGCTTTTCTGTGCAGACGGGCCTTGTCTGTAAATTTATGGTATAATCCAGCCAGAGCATCAGCGCAGATGCAGATTTCCATGCAGCAGAGACACAAGCATGTTATTCGAGGAGCTGGAGCTACACCCTCGCATCCTTGCCGGCCTGGGGCCGTTGCTGGATGCCCCCCTCACACCGGTGCAAGAGCAGGCGTTGCCCGCCATTCTGGAGGGGAACGACGTGCTGATACTGGCACCGCCCGGCGATGATCTGACGCTGACTTTCGTGTTGCCCATCCTCCAACACGCGCTCTTGGGGCCGCGGGGACGGGTGCCGGCCGGGGTCCTCGCTCCCACCCAGGAACTTGCCGACGCCATCCTCGCAGAAATCCAGCGGTTAGGACGCCATACACGCGCACGCAGCCTGGGACTGTGCAGTGGTTCAATTCCCGCGCAGCTGGAGGCCCTGCGCGAGGGCGTCGAGATTGTCGTCGGCTGTCCGGCGCGGGTTGTGGAACACCTCAATCGCGGCAGTCTCGATCTCTCACACACGGGCCTGCTGGCGCTGGAAGACGTGGATCGCCTCTGTGACATGGGCTTCCTGGCGGAGGTATCACGGATCCTGAAAGCGACCCCGCCAGAACGTCAGACCGTGATGACCGCCACTACCGATAACGAGGAAGTGCGACGGCTCGCCCAAACATTGCTCCGTACCCCCGTGATCCTCCAAATCGGCGAAGTAGCCGCAGCTCCGCGCGTCGCACATCATCTCTACCAGGTAGAGCTAGGATCGAAGACTGAGGCTTTGCTCACGCTGTTGGACCTGGAAGAGCTACCGGCCAAAGGGTTGCTGGTGTTTTGTGGGACGCGCTTCCGCGCCAGGCGCCTCGGTGAAAGACTGAGGCATTCGGGGTATGCCACCGCGATCCTGACAGATGAGCTCTCTCCCAAACGCCGCGAGCTCGCGATCGAGAGCTTCCGTCAGGGCGTTTGCGGCATCATGGTCACCACAGACGCCGCTGCGCAGGGTCTCAACGTGACCGGCGTCACCCATGTCCTCAATTTCGACATGCCCCCGGACGTGCCCACCTACTTGCATCGCAGCGGGCGAACCGCCTACGACCCCTCCAGATCCACGGTGGTGAACCTCGTCACGCCAGAGGACGCCGGGATTCTCGAAATCCTCACGCTGGAGTTGGAGCAGCCGCTGCAACGCCGCCCCCTCCCCCTGACTCTCACTTAGAGTCCGCGCTCAGACCGCTTACCATGAGCGGGGCAAGCGTCCCTGCTCAAACCATCATTCCCCCTTGCGGGGCATCTCGCGGCTGGCGACGACGTTGATGTCCTCGCCCAAAACATTCTCCAGCACCACCTGATTCATGTGCACCGGGGCTTCGAGCTCGACCTCGCGGAGCTGCGCGAGCAACTCGAAGATGCGCGGCTTGGGGACGGGCTTTTCGGTATACACGGGCACCAACGGATGGACGCCGCCCCGCACCCGCACCGTGCTGGCCACCATCCGGCGCGGATCGGTGAGCTCGCGCTGCACGTACTCCGGGCCCCGCTTGCACGAGTTCCCCTCCACGCTGAGGACGGTCGTCCCCTCGCGGGTCACTTCCAACGTACACCCCATCGGACAGGTGATGCAGATCATTTTTTCGGTGATAGGCATAGGAGCTACTCCTGTTACAGGGTAATGGGTGATGGGTGATGGGTATGTTATCTGCTTACGCAGCGCGCAGTACGCAGCACGCAGTTACGCCTTACGCAGCACGCATCATTTCGGCACGACGCTGATCTTCAATTCCTTCGCCTTCCGCACGGCGTCGTAATCCTTCCCCTTGAGCGTGAGGCTGACCATTTCGCCGGGACGAGCATAGCGCTCGGCCTTTTTGGCGATGAGCGTCTCGCCATCGGTCACCTGCACGGTGACGGGCTGTTCGAGAGGACGGGTGACCCGCATTTGCAGCATGATGGATTCCTGGGTAAGCGTCTCCGGGTCCAGGCGCTGTGGCACGACATAGCGCACGTTGTCGCCCGCACGCACAGGCACGTACGCCGGCTCCAGATTGCAACAGCCGGTCACGACCATGGCCGCACGCTTGCCGGCGGTCCGTCCGGCCTGCGTGACCCAATCTACCAAATCGTAGACGTGAACGACATTCCCGGCGGCAAAGATACCCGGCACACTGGTGAGGAACCCATCGTCCACATACGGCCCCGCCGTGACAGGGTCGAGCGCCACTCCCGCCTTTTGCGAGAGCTCGTTTTCAGGGATCAGGCCAACCGACAGCAACAGCGTGTCGCAGGGAATGAATTCTTCCGTTCCGGGGATGAACTGCCATTTGTCGTCCACCGCGACCGCCTCCACCGCCTCCACGCGATTCTTGCCGATGATGCGTTTGACGGTGTGCGACAGGTGCAGCGGGATGTCGAAATCGAGCAGGCATTGGACGTAGTTGCGGCTCAGGCCGGTGAGGTAGGGCATCACTTCGAGCACGCCCTCGACCTTCGCGCCCTCGAAGGTGAGCCGCCGCGCCATGATCATGCCGATGTCGCCGGAGCCGAGGATGACGAATTGCTTGCCGGGCATGTAACCTTCGACATTGACCCAACGCTGCGCCGTCCCCGCGGTGAAGACGCCCGCCGGACGCGGGCCGGGGATGCGGATCTGCGCGCGGGTGCGCTCGCGGCAGCCCATCGAGAGCACAATTGCCTTCGCGCTGAGCTCCTTGAAGCCCGTGCGTGCTCCCGTCGTGTACACCCGGCGGTCCGGCGTCACCTCCAGCACGATGGTATCGAGCAAATACTCGATGCCGATAGTCTGCGCCTCGTTGACAAACCGCTGAGCGTAGCTGGGACCGGGCAGGTCTTCCTTGAACGTCTCCACGCCAAAGCCGTTGTGGATGCACTG
>JAGPHL010000233.1 GCA_018055515.1 Anaerolineae bacterium | reverse complement strand
TGCTCAAGAGCATCTATTTCAGCGTGCACGCGCCAGTCAAGCTGTTGCAAACGAATATAATTTTCTTCACATATTTGCAATTGGTCTTCAATATTCTGGACAGCGAAGTGTAACTCAATGGTTTGCAGATAATTCTCGATTTCTTGATCGTTCACAGTTCCCTCTCCTTAGAATGGCTTAGTATATGGGATGTGTATATTCTACCACGGTTTTCCCAACACGCAAGAAGAGAGGGCTGTTTTTAAAGGGCCTCGATCCAATGAATGGATACTGAAAAATAAACGAAGCGATTCTTGAGCACCAGCTCATTCGATCCGTATTAAGGATACTGGCCATACATTTAAAAGTGCGCTATGGAGCAATTAAAGCAATAATCACCCAGGCATTCTGCAAAGCCAACCCCCACTATGTGGTTAGCTTTGTCGTTGCCCGCTCGCTAATCTTCTATTCTTCTTGCGCTCCTCGTGCCGTCCCTTCTTGATCTGACCGGCGCAACGCCCGCGCTAACAGCAGATAAGCCAACCAGCCCCATAAATCATCCGGCCCAATGATTGCGATGGGTCCACCGGCGCCTTTGGTTTTCACGCGCCCCAGATCGAGCCCTTGCCGTAATGCTGCCGGCAAATACTGCGCGGCTTCCGCTAGATGTCGCCCGGCCTGCGCTTCCAACTCATACTTCTGCCCCTCAGCCACGAACGGCGTGTGATGACGAGCCATCGCCGTGAGCGTAGCGCGCACTAACGGCTCATGACCGTCCAATGCTTCAACCAGCACCGGCCCTGCCGCACACGCGCTTTCTGCTGCGTGATTCGGCTTGGGATAGCGTCCATTGACTGCCTTGAGCGCTGCTTTATGCCGCGTGTTGCCCGGCTCAGAATCGGTGTGGGCCGCTGCGAAATTCGCCATCACCGGATGGCCGATCTGCTTTTGATAGGCGCGCGCCCAGGCCTGCCACCCTACGCTCAGCTTGCCCACATCATGAAAAAAACAGGCCAGCCACGCCGCCCGCGTCACGCTGCCTGCGGGCCACCCGGCGGCGCGTTCCAATGCCGGTGCGGCATAGTGCAATTCCGGCAGTGCGATGTCGGCGAAGGCGGCCAACACCCGCTGCACGTGTTCAGCATAGGATTCCAGCCGGTAGCGCGTTCCCTCCCAGGTGCTCTTATCCGCATCCGGCGGCAGAAGGGAGCGGAATTCACCCACCCCCTGCCCGGCCAGAAACCCCACATCGGGTAAGTATCCGGCCAACGCCGGATGCACGACCAGCACTCGCGCTCCACTGACCTCTTTCGTGGAGGTCACCGCCAGCCAACGATAGCTGCTGCCCCCCTCCTCACCGCCGCCTGTCTTATCCGGCGGCGTTTCCTCCAACTTCATCACCCGCCATGGAAATTCGCCCTCGCGCGCCAACCACTCCTTCACCATCCCGTACAACGTGACGCGCTGGATGCTAAAACCGGTCGCGCCATAGGGATTGGCAAGCAGCGTTTCCGGCGCTTCTTGAATCAACACCAGCCGGCTATCGGCGTCGCGCACCAACAAGCGCGTGTCCGGCGGCTCCCCGCTCAACACGCGACGAATCGCCTCAGCGCGAGTCGGCGCCCCCTCCCGCAGGCTCTCCAGCACCGCGCGATCGCGCGACGTAGCAACCGCATTGACCAATTCCTGTTCGCCCGCAAAATCCAACGCCGTGCCACTGTGCGCTTGTAGCCATACCCAGGCCGCTTTCATTTCCTTGACCCATGCCGGGTCGAGGCCCCCTTCACCGGCTTCTCTGCCATAAGGCGCATAATTGTCCACAGGATAGATCCACACTTCTCCCTGTTCGCCAGGAAAACGCGCGCAGCGTCCGGCCCGCTGGATGAGCGCGCTGGCCGGGGCCAGCTCCGTGTGCAACGTCTCACAGGTAATGTCCACGCCAACTTCAATGGCCTGCGTCGCCACGGCAATCCAACTGCCACTTTTATCCGCTTCTTTGCCGAAATGCTCACGCAATGCGGCTTCAATGCGTTGTCGGTCGGTTTGCAGGAAGCGGCTGTGCAATAACAGCACTTTAATTGGCTTGCCTGCTTGCTCTATCAAGTCTTGTAATTCTTGGTAGAGTAGCTGTGCTCGCTGCACGGTATTGCACAGAGCCAGCGAGCGTGTCCGATGCGCCGCCAATACCGCCTCAGCAGTCAAGGCAGATTCGGCCACAGACCACGTCCGTTGCCGGGGTGTCATTGCGCCGTCGCGCTGTTCAATGGCGCGCGCCTCATCTGGCGGCAATACGAGCGTCTCCGCATCCAGTTGTTGCGCCAGTGTGGCAAGCATCTCCCGGCTGAACGTCGCCGTCATTACCAACACCGGCGCAAGATGTCGCAGTTGCTTGAGCGCATACAGCGTCGAAGGCAGCGTGGAATCCGGGTCAAGCAGGTGAAATTCATCACAGACGATGTACGCGCCCGCCAATGCGCCCGCGTTGAGATTGGCCCAGCGACGCGGCAGGCTGTAGGGGGTGGTTAAATAGCTGCTGAGAAACTGGTCAATGGTGCAGAAGATTAAATCGCCCTCAAACCTGCGATCCTCGGGATGCTCCCCGGTTTGGATCCTTACATCGGGTTTACGGCGAAACCGTCGCTCGTAAGAATCCGCCACTCTGTACGCTTCCAGGACAAATTGATTTGCCAACACTCGCATCGGCACGACATAGACACACTTGCGGGGAAAGAAAATACCGCTTTCCTCACGCCAGGCATGAAGAAAGGGCAGGAGCGCCGCAATAGTCTTACCGGCCCCGGTAGGCGCCTGTAGTACCACACTCTTGCCCGCCAGCAAAAGGTTGGCAACCTCTTCTTGATAAGGATATGGAACGAGCCTACTCATCGCTGCCCCCAAAAAAGTCTGCAAAAGTATCCCGCACGCTGGGTCTTTGGGGATTGGCGCGTCGCGGGCTGACCACCCACCCGTAGCTTTCAGCCAATACTTTTGCCTCTCCCATCATCTGCTCGCGCAATTCCTGTGGCGCCAACACCTCCACCTCCGCCCCCCATCCCTTGATCCACGGCAGCATATCCTTCGTGTCCGCCACCTGCGCCGACCAGCGCAAAAATCCAGGATGTTCAGGATCATCGTGTTTTTCCTCAGAAGGATGCCAGCGCGTTTCCTCCACCCGTCGTCGCACTGCTGGGCTGAAGCGCAACGTCACTGTAATGAGCGTCTCGCCGTAAATGATTGACCAGGCGTTGCGGAGTACCTCCAGGCCGGAAAAATCCGCAGGGATGCTGTACTCCTCGCGGGTCAACTGCGCCGCGCGGATGCGTTCCAGCTTGTAGGTGCGCAGCGCATTGACCAGGCTGCTATGCCCGATAGCGTAAGTGGTAAAGCCAATCGCCGAAGGCTCCAGCAAATAGGGCTTAAAATCCGTCTCGAAGGGTTTGCCCTGCGCCGGTTCGTAAGTGAGATGCAGCATGCGACGGTAAATGTATCCCTGCATCACCGTGCGGAAAACGCGATTGTATCGCCCATCATCCGGACGTTGGCGCAACTCTTGCGCCGCCTGATGAATTTCCTGCCCTACGCCAGCTTCCGTGGTCAATGCCGCCGCCAGCTTAAGTAACGCGGTTTCTGCTGGTTCGTTACGCTTATCGTGCTGCTTTACAAAAAGCCGTGTTGCCAGATACAACGTCATGGCCTCTTCCGGCGAGATCTGGAAGCGCCGCAGTTCCGCTTTCTCATAGGGCAACGCCAGCCACAACGTGCCCTCCTTGTAAACTTTCCCTTCCAGCTCTAATTCACGAAGGTAATTGTTCACTGTGCGCCGCTCGAAGCCAAGCTCCTCGGCAAGCTCGGCTTCAGTTAATCCCAGCGC
>JAGPHL010000039.1:12727-17252 GCA_018055515.1 Anaerolineae bacterium | reverse complement strand
AAGGAGGAAATATGGATCCAACGACTGATCCTCGAGTGGCGGCATTACACGCCAGAGAGGCGCGCGCCCAGGAAGGCGGCGGCGCCGATCGTATCGCCAGCCAGCACGCCAAGGGCAAACAAACTGCCCGCGAGCGCATCGAGATGCTGCTCGATCCCGGCACATTCCATGAATTGCAGGCTTTCGTGGTCAGCCCCACCGATGGCGAGAATGCCATCCCCGGCGATGGGGTGGTCACCGGCTACGGTGAGATTGACGGGCGCACGGTCTACGTTTATGCGCAGGACTTTACCGTCTATGGCGGCTCGGTCTCGCTCACGCACGCGCGCAAAATCGTGCGCGTGCAGGAACTCGCCATGAACAGCGGCTGTCCCATCATCGGCCTGCTGGACTCCGGCGGCGCCCGTATTCAGGAGGGCGTCAGCGCGCTCCAGGGCTACGGCGAGATCTTCCGCCGCAATGCCCTGGCCTCCGGCGTGACCCCGCAGATTTCCGTGATGCTCGGCCCTTGCGCGGGTGGCGCTTCCTACAGCCCCGCGCTGACCGATTTCATCATCATGACCAACAAGACCTCGGTGATGTTCATCACCGGCCCGGATGTGGTCAAGAGCGTCACCGGCGAGGTAATTGATCAGCAGAGCCTCGGCGGCGCGATGGCGCATTTCACCAAGAGCGGCGTCGCCAGTTTTGTGGCCGAAAGTGAGGAGGCCTCGCTGGCGTTGGTGCGCCGCTTGCTGAGTTATCTCCCTTCCAACAACGTCGAGGATCCACCCTACATTCCTCCCGCCGATCGCCCTGACCGTACAGATCCGGGTTTGAATACGCTGGTGCCCGAGGATCCCAACACGCCTTATGACATGCGCGAGGTCATCGAGAGCGTCTTCGATCAGGGCTCCTTCATGGAAGTGCAGGCGGGATGGGCGCAGAACGCCATTGTCGGCTTTGCCCGGCTCGATGGACAGCCGGTGGGGGTGGTGGCGCAGCAGCCGATGTACATGGCGGGCGTGATTGACATTGATGCCTCGGACAAGATCTGCCGCTTTGTCAGCTTCTGTGATGCGTTCAATCTGCCCGTGTTGACCTTTGTGGACTCGCCCGGCTTTCTGCCCGGCACGCATCAGGAACACGGCGGCATCATTCGGCACGGCGCCAAGATCATTTACGCCTACGTGGAGGCGACCGTCCCCAAGATCTCCGTCGTCACCCGCAAGGCCTATGGCGGCGCCTACGTCGTGATGAGCAGCAAGGGCATCGGCGCGGACCTGCACTTCGCCTGGCCCTCTGCGGAAATCGCCGTGATGGGCGCGGAGGGCGCGGTGAATATCCTCAACCGCCGCGAGATCTCCGAGGCGGCGGACCCGGAGGCCCGGCGCGCTGAACTGATTGCCGAATACCGCGAGAAGTTCGCCAATCCCTACCGCGCGGCGGAAGAGGGGATCGTGGATACGGTCATCGAGCCGGCGCAGACGCGCCCCCTCCTCATTGCGGCGCTGCGGGCCTTGCGCGAACCGGCGCGGCAATTGCCGGTGAAGAAGCACGGCGTCATGCCGATGTGAAGGAGTGTGGCCTGTGGATGTTGAATTGCTCAAACAGGCGCTGTGGCTCACCCTCATCGGGATGGGGATGACGTTTGCGGCCATCGGAGCGCTGGTGTTGGGGATGTATGCTTTAGGCAGCATCAAGCCCCGAAAAGCGGCGGGGGAAGCCATGGCCGAAGAAGCGGAGGCAGCGCCGGCAGCAGCTGCGGAAGCCGCGCTCTCGACCGCTGAGGCGCGCTATCAGGCAGCGGCGGCCGCGGTTGCCGTGGCCCGGGCGCAAGTGCTGCCGGAAGTCCGGCATCCGGCCGACGTCCCCGTGGATCAATGGCGCGCCTACGTCCGCCATCAACAGCTGCTCCGGCGGCATCAGGCGACCCGGCGCTGAGGGTGCGCCGGGCGCGGCAATCTGCTGAAGCAGGTCGAAAAGTCAGCCAGGTGCTTTGGCGAGTCTTAAGGAGAAAAATATGCCAGTCTATCGTGTGACTGTTGCTGGAAAAGAGTATCGCGTCGAAGTGCCCAACCCCCGCGAGCAGCCGGTGCGGGCGGTGGTGGACGGCGAGGTCGTCGAAGTGTGGATGGAGGAGAGCGCCCCGGTCGCCGGCGCGGCCCCGGCGACAGCTCCGCCCCCTGTTGCCGCGACGCCAACGGCGGTCGCCTCGCAGGCCGGCGATGTGACGGCCCCCCTGCCGGGGGTAGTGACCGTGATTTCCGTCAAGGTCGGGGACAGCGTCAAGCCGGGACAGGAGCTCTGCATCCTCGAAGCGATGAAAATGAACAACCCGATTCGTGCGACCGCCGGCGGCGTGGTGAAGGCCGTCTACGTCACGGTCGGTCAGCAGGTTCAGCACGGCACGCCCCTTTTCCACATCGCGGATTGAGCTCATGGAGAGCAACGGTTCGGTCAATGCGGCCGCGATCACCCAACTCACCTCTCAGATCAACGCCTTGCGCAGCGACCTGGAGTGGACGCTGGCGCACTTCATCTTTGTGGCGGCGGCGACGGCCCTTGCGGAAGAATGCGATATCGTCTGCTCCCCCGCCATGTCCGTCGCCAGCTATCATGGCTCGCGTTTTCCCGAACTGGCATTCCTGGGCGAATCGCCAGAGCTGTTGCGCACTTACACGACCTTTCTGGTGGATCCGGGGAGCGAAGTGCACTTGCTCGTCGCTGCTGAGCAGCGCGCCATTGCGGAGCAGGCCTTTGCGGTGATCGAGATCCGTCCTTCCTGGCAGCTGGTCTTTCGTGGCGAGGTGCGGCAGTTGGACCCCGGCGCGGCGACGGCGCTCAAGCCCCGGCATCTGGCGGCGATGCAGGCCCTGGCGCAGAAGACCGAAATCTCCACCGTGGGCGAGGAGCTCTTCAAGCGCGGGCCGGCGATGGGCATTTGGGAAGGGCGCACCCTCATCGCCATGGGCGTAACCCGCACGCGCCTGCCTGAAGTCGCCGAGATCGGCAAAATCGCGGTGCACCCCGAGTATCGGCAGCGCGGCTATCTGGAGAATGTCGTCGCCGCGTTGCTGCAGGCGCTGCTGGCGGAAGAGGAGCAGCTGACGGTGTTCACGATGGTGCAGCAAGGGCACACCGAGGCGTTGCGACACTACGAGGCGTTGGGTTTTGAACGGGCGCGTCCCATGTATCTGATGCGGTGTCTGGTGGCCGAAGAGCCCGCGTCGCTGGAGAAGTAGCCGACGCTGCTTTCACTCAATCACTCAATCACGACAAGGAGCAAAAGTAGTGAATATCCCGATCAATGAACTCCTGGCAGGCCTGTTGGACTTGGGGCACAACCCAGGCAATCTGGTGATGATCCTTGTCGGCGGAGTGTTGTTGTATTTCGCTATCGTCAAGGAATACGAGCCGTCCTTGCTGCTCCCCATCGGCATGGGGATCATTATCGCCAACCTGCCGCTTTCGGCGATGATTGACCCGGAAGAGAATGGAATGCTCTACCTCCTCTACAACGCGGGGGTCCGCACGGAGCTGTTCCCCTTGCTCATCTTCGTGGGGGTGGGCGCGATGATGGATTTCCGGCCCCTCCTCGCCCAACCGGTGTTTGCGCTCATGGGCGCGGCGGGGCAGTTCGGCATTTTCGGCACGCTGATTCTGGCGATTGCGTTGGGCTTCAAATTGCCGGAAGCCGCCAGCATCGGCATCATCGGCGCGATTGACGGTCCCACGAGCATTTACGTCGCCAACAAACTGCTCGTGGAATATCCTGCCGCTCGCGGGTTGCCGCCTAACCCCGGCATGGCCGGCATCATTGCCGTAGTGGCCTATTCGTACATGAGCCTGGTGCCCATCATTCAACCGCCCATCATGCGCACGCTCACCACGCGGGAGGAACGCCGCACGCACATGGAGTACGCGCCGCGCCCCGTCTCCAAGCTCGCGTTGATCCTGTTCCCCCTCATCGTCACCGTGGCCGTGGGGATTCTGGTCCCGCAAGCCGCGCCGCTCATCGCCTCGCTCATGCTGGGGAATCTGATGAAGGAAGCGGGGGTGGTAGATCGCCTGAGCAAGGCGTCGCAGAACGAGATCATCAACATCGCTACGCTGTTCCTGGGGCTGGCGGTAGGCAGCACGATGACCGCGAAGAGTTTCCTCAACGCGGACACGCTCAAGATCCTGGGGCTGGGCCTGGTCGCTTTTGGGCTGGACACGGCCGCCGGGGTGTTGTTCGGCAAATTCCTGTACCGCGTCTCCGGGAAGAAAATCAACCCGCTGGTCGGCGCGGCGGGTATCAGCGCCTTCCCGATGGCCGGGCGTTTGGTGCAGAAGCTGGCGAACGATGAGGATTACTCCAACTTCGTGTTGATGCACGCCATGGGCGCCAACACTGCCGGGCAACTGGGGTCCGTCATCGCGGGCGGCGTGCTCCTCACGCTGGTGTTGCCGATGGTGGGGTTGTAGACGAGCAGAGGCGCGGAGGCACAGGGAAGCGGCAGAGATAGGGAGAGTCATCCATCCTCCATCCTCCATCCTCCAT
>JAGPHL010000039.1:8538-12627 GCA_018055515.1 Anaerolineae bacterium | reverse complement strand
ACTCCTGACTCCTAACTCTTGCCCCCTACGCTCATTCGCCCTTTCGCTTTATCGCTTATTCGCTTTATCGCTCACTCGCATTGGAAAGGAGAGCTTGCATGGCTAAAGGGTTGGTTGTGATGGATACGGATCGGTGCAAGGGCTGCGGTCTTTGCACTCACGTCTGTCCCGTGAAGATTCTGGCCCTTTCGTCGGACATCTTCAACGTGCAAGGGTATCATCCCGTCACGGTGACAGACATGGAAAAGTGCACCGGCTGCGGTTCGTGCGCCATGATTTGCCCCGATGTCGTCTTTACCGTCTACCGCGAGCGCCGCGTCCGCGCGGCAGCCGTCAGGGAATAGGAGGAAGCCATGGCTAAAGAACTGCTCAAAGGCAACGAAGCTTTTGCCGAGGCTGCCATCCGCTATGGGCTGGAGGCCTACTTCGGTTATCCCATCACCCCGCAGAGCGAGGCGCTGGAGCATCTGGCGCGCCGCATGGTGGAGGAGAACCGCGTCTTCATCCAGGCGGAAAGCGAGCTTGGCGCGATCAACATGGTCTATGGCGCTGCCTGCTGCGGCGTTCGGACGATGGCGTCTACTTCCGGGCCGGGCTTCAGCCTCATGGAAGAGGGACTCTCGTACATCGCCGGCTCCGAAGTGCCGGCAGTCGTCGTCAATATGCAGCGCGGCGGTCCCGGCCTGGGCAACATTCAGCCCTCGCAGAGCGACTATTTTCTCATGACCAAGAGCGCAGGGCATGGCGATTTTCATCCCATTGTGCTGGCGCCGGCCAGCGTACAGGAGCTCATTGATATGATGGGGCTGGCCTTCGACCTGGCGGAGAAATACCGCACGCTCGTCCTCGTCGCCGGCGATGGCAGCCTGGGGCAGATGATGGAATCTGCCGAACTGCCGCCGATGCAGCCCTTCCCGCGCCCCCGCCCCGACTGGGCCGTGTCTGGCGCCAAAGGCCGCAAACCGCACATCATCACCTCGCTCGACCTTTCACCCGAAGGGTTGGAGCGCATTAACCTGCGTTTGCAGGCCAAACTGGCGGAGATCCAGCAGCATGAAATTCGCTGGAAGGAGTACGAAACGGCCGATGCGGAGATCCTGTTGGTGGCCTATGGCACCACGGGACGCATTTGCCTCTCGGCGATGCGCGAAGCGCGCAAGCAGGGGCTCAAGGTGGGACTCTTCCGCCCGCAGACGCTGTGGCCCTTCCCGGCGGCGCGGTTGCACGAGCTGGCTGGACAGACGCGCGCGATGCTGGTGGCGGAGATGAACGCCGGGCAGATGGTGGAGGATGTGCGCCTGGCGGTTGCCGGCCAGACGCCCGTCCATTTCTACGGGCGATTGGGCGGCATCGTCCCGCTGAGCGATGAAATCCTGGCGGAGGTGAAGAAACTATGAGCGCCATTCCGGAGACGATGGAACTGATTTACCAGTATCCCGACTCGCTGACTAAGGCGAACACGCACTACTGCCCCGGCTGTACCCACGGCGTGATCCACCGCCTGGTGGCCGAGGTATTGGACGAGTTGGGCGTGCGCGAGCAGACGATTGGTGTCGCGCCGGTCGGCTGCGCGGTGCTGGCCTACAACTATTTCAACATGGACTTCGTGGAGGCGCCGCACGGGCGCGCCCCGGCCATGGCGACGGGCATCAAGCGCACCAACCCCGATAAGGTCGTCTTCACCTATCAAGGCGATGGAGATCTGGCCGCCATCGGCACCAACGAGATCCTCCACGCGGCGCATCGCGGCGAGCACATCACCACCATCTTCGTCAACAACGCCATCTACGGCATGACGGGCGGACAGATGGCGCCGACGACGCTGCCGGGACAGAAGACGACGTCCAGCCCGTTCGGGCGTGACCCCAAAATCGCGGGTATGCCGGTGCACATCAGCGAGATCATGGCGGTGATCCCCGGCGTCGTCTACGCCACGCGCCAGGCGACGTTGGACCTGGCCGGGATCAACAAGACCAGGAAGGCCATCAAGCGGGCCTTCATGGCGCAACTACAAGGGCTGGGCTTCAGCATCGTCGAGGTCCTGTCCACCTGCCCCACCAACTGGAACATGGATCCCTGGGCGGCGATGCAGTGGGCGAAAGAAAACATGATTCCCCAATTCCCCTTGGGGGACACGCGCGTGAGCGATGAAGTCGCCGCGCTGAAGGTATAGGAGGGCGCGATGCGTCACGAAGACATTATCATCTCGGGATTTGGCGGACAGGGAGCGCTCTTCGCGGGGCAGTTGCTGGCGTATGCGGGCCTCGCTGAGGGGCTGCAGGTGACCTGGATTCCCTCTTACGGCCCGGAGATGCGCGGCGGCACGGCCAACTGCACGGTGATCCTGTCGGAGGAGGAGATCGGCGCGCCCATCATTCGGCATCCCACCGCGGCGATTGCCCTCAACCTCCCCTCGATGGACAAGTACGAGCCACTGGTCAAGCCGGGGGGCGTGCTGGTAGTGAATGCCTCCCTGGTGCCGCGCGCGAGCGTGCGCACGGACCTCCGCGTGGTGGCGTTGCCGGCGAGCGACATCGCCACGGAGCTGGGTAACGTCCGCATGGCGAACCTGGTGGCCCTCGGCGCGTTGCTCAAGGCCACGGGGATCGTCAGCGCGGAGTCGGTGCTCGCGCAGCTGGAGGCGCATCTCTCGGAGCGGCAGCGGCAATGGCTGGAGCCGAACAAAGCGGCGCTGCTCAAGGGGGTGGAGTTCACTCCGTGACCTGACGCGCGGGCACATGGCGGGTCAGGAACCCGGCAGTCTGTGGGGCTGCCGGGTTTTTGTTGGCCGTCAGCGGGAAGAGGGCCGCCGGGTCATTTTCGACGCGGCCTGGTCTCAGGCTGAGGCTGCCGACGTCTCTCCATTGTCGTTGTTGACGGATCCCCGTTGACGCGGCAGGCGCAGCACCAGGGGGCTGCACAGAGCCATCACGATGCCGCCGATGATGAAGGGGGTTTGCAGCGAAAACGCCTCCGCGAGTAGGCCGCCGGCGAAGGCGCCGATGGCGTTTGCCAGCGAGACGGCGGTCGAATCCAGGCCGAAGGCGGTGCCGGCACGCCCGGGAGGGGCGAGTTTGCCGATATACGTGCTGAGCGTGGCCAGCGTGCCGCCAATGGCGACTCCCATAAAGACCTGCCAGAGCAACAACAGCCAGTAATTCGGGGCAATGCCCTGGAGCACCAGAGCGACGCCGCCCAGCAAGCTGCAGAGCAGCAGAATCGTCCGTCCGCCGTAGCGATCCGCCATGCGTCCCAACACCGGCGCGGCGATGGCGCTGCTGACGCCGGACAGGGTGGCCAGCAGGCCGGAGAAGGTCCCCAGCTGCGTCGAATCCGGCAGGAGTTCCTGCACCAGCAACGGGGTAAACGGCGCGGACAGCTGCACGCCCAGGCGCAGGGCGAAACGCAGGAAGAGGACCAATGCCAACACGGCGCTGGCGAAAATCAGGCCGAAGTCCCGCCGCATTTGCCCCAACAGCCGAAATTCCCCCATGTCTTGCGGCCGGGTGAAGTCCTCTTTCACTACCGACAAAATGATCAATCCGGCGACGAGCAGGAAGGCGGAGGTAATCCAGAACACGGTGCGATAACCGAGGGCGTCGGCGACCATGCCGCCGGCGGAAGGGCCCAATGATTGCCCCAAGAAGATGGCGACCTGCAATTTGCCCAGCGTCTCGCCTAGCCGATGCTGCGGCGTGGTGCTCGCGACGAGCGTCGTGGCAGCGGCGACGGTGCCGGTGAGCGCTCCCTGCAGCAACCGCAGGGCCGCCAGCTGTTCCACGCTGGTCACGAAGCCCATCAGGATGATGATGACGGCGCCGCCGAACATGGCCCGTTCCACCATCATCTTGCGCCCAAAACGATCGCTGAGGCTGCCCCAGACGGGCCCGAAGAACGCCATGGCGAACGCCGGCGCGGAGCTGACAATCCCGGTCCATCGCGCGACGGCTTCCCCGCTGGCGCCCAGGGATTGCACGTAGTACGGCAGAATCGGCTGGAAAGAGCTAAAGCCCATGAGGGCTAACAATTCCGCAATCCATACTCCCCAGAGATTGCGTTGCCAGTTGCGTGTCATATGGGCTCCTTCGA
>JAGPHL010000039.1:0-8438 GCA_018055515.1 Anaerolineae bacterium | reverse complement strand
GTGACTTCCCACAGCCGGCCTATGACGAGCCCCTCTTCATTGTCCCAGGCTGTGACCATGGCGTTGACTCGCGCCTGCTCCTCGTTGCTCGCGGCGGCGACGCGCTGCACCCCGCTCACGTCCACGCGGAGGGTGCGCGCGAAGCCCAACGCCCAGCTCTCGTAAGGCTGCGCCGCGCGGGCCGAATCTGCCAGCAGCGCGTACGCGCCGGGCAGATCGCGGTCGTTCAACGCCAGGTAGAAGGAGATTACGGCGTAATCCGCCCGGTGGGTGGGATAGTCGTGAGGGCGCTCCAGAAAGTACCAGTCCCAGCGGTCCCACGTCCAGCCGTAAGTCTGCCCGTCCCAGGTGAAGATGACCCGCCATGCCAGCTGCGGCGCGCCCGTGTCGCGGTGCCCTTCGAGGATTTCATCGGCGAGATCGCCATCGCGGTTCTCGAAGGAGACGCCGGCGTCCCCCTGGAACGCCCCGACGAGCCGAAAATCGCCGGCGCCTTCGTCCCAGGCGTAGAGGTGCAGCAAGGTGAGGTTGCGCTCGGCGTGGCCGAAGATGGCGATCTCCGTCTTGCCATCGGCGTTCACGTCGCGGATTTCGATCTCACAGGTGGGATATTGTCCCAGCCCGTAGTAGGGTTTCCCCGGATCGGGTTTGGCGTCCAGGAGCGTGTGGATGTGCTCATCTCGCAGCACGAAGGCGCTCAGGCGTCCGGCTTCCGGCTGGTGGAGGAGCGCCAGCCATTCGGGAAGGCCGTCGTTGGTGAGGTCCTCGTAGCGGAAACAGAGCAGGACGGCGTCGCCGACGGCGGCGTGGACCTGCGCTGCGCCGGCGTTGGCGAGCTCCGGCAATGCCGCCGGGTCGGGCGGAGGGATGGGGGGCGGCGTCGGAGTTGCGGTTGGCGTCGGCGTAGGGAGGGGGGTCGGCGTTGCGGTCGGCGGCGCAAGGGTGGTGGTCGGAGAGGGGGACGGCAGCACGGGTGAAGGTGTCAACAGCGTGCAGCCTGTCAACAGCAGCAAGGCGAGCAGCGCTCCCAGGGAATGCCGGCGAGTCCCGCTCATGCGATTTCGGTGTGGAGGCTTTGCCCGATCAGCCAGCGTTCCCAACGTTCCATGGCCTCCGTCAACCGCGCCTCTTCCTGGACCAGGGTGATCCGCGCATACCCCTCGCCGTGCGCCCCGAAGGCTGCCCCTGGGGTGAGCGAAACGCCCGTCGCCTCGAGCAAGGCAGAGGCGAAGGCCGCGCTCGAAGCAAAGGGCGGGGGGACTTCCAGCCAGACGTAAAAGGTAGCGGCGCTGGGTGTGAACCAGATGTTCATGCGTTCCAGCGCGCGGGTCACGATCTCTCGACGGCGGCGATAGGTCGCCTTGAGGTCGTCGTACCAGCTCGTCGGCAGGTGTAGCGCCGTCACCGCGGCTTCCTGGATGGGAAGGAAGATACCGGTATCGGCGTTGGTTTTGACCCGCGCCAGGGCGGCGATGGCGTCGGCATTGCCCACTGCCATGCCGATGCGCCATCCCGCCATGTTGAAGGTCTTCGACAGCGAGTTGAATTCCACTGCCACTTCCTTCGCGCCCGGAATCTGCAAGACGCTTGGCGGCGTGACACCATCCCAGGCGATCTCGCTGTAGGCGTGATCGTACACCAGCAGCAGCTGCTGCCGCCGGGCAAACGCCACGGCGTGCTCCAGGAAGGCCAGGTCTGCCACGGCGGCGGTGGGGTTGTGAGGATAGTTCAGCCACAGCACTCGCGCCCGCGTCAACACGGCGGCGGGGATGGCGTCGAGATTGGGCAGAAAGCCATGCTCGCGCTGCAGCGGCAGGGGATAGACTTCCCCCCCGACGAGTCGCGTCGCGGCGCTGTAAGTGGGATAGCCGGGATCGGGCGTCAGCGCCACCGCGCCGGGATCTATGAAGGCCGTGGGAACGTGATAGAGGCCCTCTTTGGAGCCGATGAGGGCGAGCGTCTCAGTGCGCGGGTCGAGTTCGACGCCAAAGCGGCGCGCGTAGAATTCGGCGATGGCCTGACGGTAGGCGGGGAGGCCGTAGTAATCGGCGTAGCCATGGGTAGTGGGGCGGCGGGCCGCCGCTTCCAGGGCCGCGATCACCTCCGGCGACGGCGGGAGATCCGGGCTGCCGATGTCAAGCCGGATGACATCCTGGCCCTCGCGGCGCAAGGCTTCGACGCGCGCGGCGAGCTCCGCAAAAACATACGCTGGTAACTGTTGAAGCCGTTGTGCGAGTTGCATAGAGCCTCCGGTGGGGTGCGCAGCATTTTCAAACAGTCATTACGCACACGCCGCTACATGACATGCATGTTACCATGATTCGCCTAAACTTCCACCGTGGGAGGAATTGCGTTTATGAGGGGAGGGGTATAATGAGAGCTGCCACACGTCACTGGATCATCGTTGTGCGTTCAGCTCACACGGGTGTGCCGCTGTTGTGGCCCGCGCTGTTCTTGCTGTCTGCTCACTGCCTTTTGTTGAGGATGGCTGAAGAGGGTAAAGTCATCCCTGCTCGCCTTGTGGGAGACGCCGTTGCGACGTTATCACATTCTGCTGGTAGGGCGAAACCGGGCTCTGGAATCTCAGACGCTGCCGGCGTTACGGCAGCAATACGAGGTTTCCGTGGCGCATGGACGTCGGGAAGCGCTGGACATTTGTAGCGCCCAAGAGACGCACCTGGCCTTGATTGACGTGTCCACGATTCGCTTTGATCTGGAACGTTTCTGCGCCGATCTCAAATCCCAGAATCCGACGATCTTGCTGCTCTTCTTTCTCGGCAAAGGGATGCGCCTGGATCAGTTGCCGCGCGCCAACGGCTATCTTCGACAGACCTTCACGCTGCGGCAATTGTTGAGGCGGCTCGCGCGCTTGTTGCCCGAGCGCAGCAGCGAGGTGATTTCCTGGCAAGGACTGCAGCTCAATGTTGACGCGCACACCCTCGGTTGGGGGACGGAGGAAGTGCTGGTGACGCCGAAGCAGGGCGCGTTAATCCAGGCTTTTTTGGAGGCGCCGGGGCAGATGCTGTCGCGATCATTGCTGATGCAGAAAGTGTGGGGCACGAGCTACCTGGGGGACACGCGCACGCTGGATGTGCACATCCACTGGCTGCGCTCCGCGTTGGCGACCCTCGACGCGCCGTTTCAGGTGCGCACCCATCGCGGCGTGGGCTATTCGCTGGTGTCCTTACAGCCGTCGGAGTGAGCTCCGACGAGGGGGTCTGCCGTTTGAAACCGCTCGCACCGACGGTTTGCGGCTTCAAGCCTTTGTGGTACAATAGGTCGTTGGACTGAGCCCATCACACACGCGGCTGGACTTCGTGGGGCGTGCCTGGCGGCGCCAGGTTCCCGCGGGGGAGGAAGGTCGCGGAGGCTAAAAACAATTTAATTGAGGAGGATGTTGTCAATGGCAGTCATTTCGATGAAGCAGCTGCTCGAAACGGGCGTGCACTTCGGGCATCGCAGCCGGCGTTGGAACCCCCGCATGGCGCGTTACATCTACACCGAACGTAATGGGGTGCATATCATTGACCTGCAACAAACGGTCAAGGCGCTGAACCGCGCTTATGAATTCGTCCGCGACACCGTCGCTGAGGGCAATCAGGTGCTCTTCGTCGGCACGAAGCGGCAGGCGCAGGAAACCATCGCCCAGGAAGCGGAGCGCTGCAACATGCCCTATGTCAATCAGCGCTGGCTGGGTGGCACTCTGACGAACTGGCGCACCATCCGCTCGCGGATCGAATATCTCAAGGATCTGGAAGCGCGGCGGGACGCCGGGGAATTCGATGTGCTTACCAAGAAAGAAGCGCTGATGCTCAGCCGCGAGATCGAAAAGCTCAACATGCGGCTGGGGGGTCTGCGGCACATGGAGCGGCTCCCCGGGGCGGTGTTCGTCATTGATACGTCTGTGGAGACCACCGCGGTAAAAGAGGCCGATCGGCTGGGGATTCCGATTATCGCGGTTGTGGACACCAATTGTGATCCGACCCTCATTGACTATGTCATCCCGGGTAACGACGACGCCATCCGGGCGATTCGTCTGATGGTAGGGAAGATTGCGGACGCCGTACTGGAAGGCATGGCGTTGCGCAAGGAGATAACGCCGGAGGAGGAACTCTATACGGCGGAGGACGAGAAGTACCTGAGTGCGGAGACGCTTGCCCGCCTGCGTCAGATTCAATTTGGGGACGAGGAACGGCTGGGGCATCTCGAAGAGCTCGAGGAGGAACTGGAGCTCAAAGAGGATTTCGAGGACGATGAGGATGCAGGACTCGCTGAGGTTGACGACTACGACGAGGATGAGGAGTAGCTAGAATGGCAGTCATCACTGCTGCAATGGTCAAAGAGCTGCGTGAGGCGACGGCAGCCGGAATTCTTGATTGTCGCACGGCGTTGGAAATTGCGGAAGGTGATTTCGATAAGGCCGTGGATTATCTTCGGGAAAAAGGGCTGGCGCAAGCCGCCAAGCGGATGTCCCGTGAGGCCAAAGATGGCCTGGTAGTGGCGTACATCCACCCGGGGGGACGGATTGGCGTGTTGGTGGAAGTGAACTGCGAGACGGACTTCGTCGCGCGCACGGACGAATTCAAGACCCTGGCCAACAATATCGCCATGCAGATTGCCGCGATGTCCCCGCGCTACGTGCGTCGTGAGGACATCCCCGAAGCGGTGCTGGCTCACGAGCGCGAGGTCTTCCGGGCGCAGGCCCTCGAAGAGGGGAAGCCGGCGCAGGTTGTGGACCGCATCGTCGAGGGGCGTCTGGAGAAGTTCTGTCAGGAGGTCTGCCTGTTGGAGCAGACTTTCATCCGGGATGAGGAGCGCACGGTGGATGAAATCATCAAGGACGTCATCACCCGTACGGGTGAGAACGTGATTGTCCGTCGTTTCGCGCGCTTCGAGCTGGGGGAGAGTCTGGAGGCGTAAGCCTCCAGACCTTTTTTGAACAGGCGCGGCTGATGGTCACACCACGGTTTAAGCGGATTATTCTCAAGATTGGCGGCGAGGCGCTTGCCGGGCCGGGCGGCTTTGGAATTGATCCGGGTCGGGCGGACGAAGTCGCGGCCCGCATTGCGGCCGTGCAGGCGCTGGACACTGAGATCGGCCTGGTCATTGGCGCGGGAAACATCTGGCGGGGACGCCTGGGCCTCGAACACGGCATGGACCAGGTCACGGCAGATCACATGGGAATGCTGGCCACGATGATGAACGCGCTAGCGATGGCGGACGCGCTGGAACGCGCCGGGATTGTGACCCGCGTGCAGTCGGCGATCGAGATGCGCGCTATTGCCGAGCCGTACATTCGCCTGCGCGCCATCCGGCATCTGGAGAAGGGACGAGTGGTCATCTTTGGGGCGGGTACCGGCAACCCTTACTTTACCACCGACACGGCGGCGGCGTTGCGCGCCGCTGAGGTAGGCGCCGATCTGTTGATCAAGGCGACTAAAGTGGATGGCGTGTATGACCGTGATCCCAAAGTCAATGCGGAGGCGCAGCGTTATGAGCGCCTCACGTATCTGGAAGCTCTCAACATGCGTGTCGGCGTGATGGATTTAACGGCGATCACCCTCTGTATGGATAACGACCTGCCCATCATCGTCTTGAATCTGTGGGATGCCGGCAGCCTGGAACGCGCTGTCATGGGCGAGACGGTGGGCACCCTGATCACACGCTGAAGGGCGTGGAGGTGAGCGCGTATGATTAACGACTTGTTACGTGAGACTGAAGGGCGGATGAATAAGGCCATCGAGGCTTTGGAGGAAGAGTTCCGCGGGCTGCGTACCGGGCGTGCTACGCCGGCGTTGATTGAGCGCGTGATGGTGGACTACTACGGCACACCGACCCCGCTCAAGCAGTTGGCCGTCATTTCGGCGCCCGAACCGCAGCTGTTGCTCGTACGCCCTTATGATCCGGGCTCCCTCAGCGCGATCGAGAAGGCCATTCTGCAGGCAGATTTGGGGTTCAACCCCAACAATGACGGGCGCGTCGTGCGGGTGCCAATCCCCCGGCTGACGGAAGAACGGCGTCGTGAGATGGTGAAGCAGGTCAAACGCCGGGTGGAAGAGGCGCGGGTGGCGCTGCGCAATGTGCGCCGCGATGCGCTCAACGACTTGCGTGACTTCGAAGAGGAAAAGCTCATTTCCGAAGACGAGCTCAAACGAGCTCAAGAAGACCTGCAGAAGTTGACCGATCAAATGATCAAGCAGGTGGATGAGCTCGGGGAGCGCAAAGAGCAAGAGCTCATGGAAGTTTAGGTGGAGTTGTGGTTTGCCGATCTCTGCGGGGGCGTCATCTGTAGTTCCGCATGGATGAGGAGGGGCAGGTGACTCTCAGGTGCGAAGGACCTCGGGTCTCCTGAAAGCTGCTGTTTTTTACCTCTGAGATGTTTGAATTCCGCGCTGTTTTCTCGTAGGGCAAAGTAACTGGTGCCTCGCTTGTGGAAGAGACGTCATGGGAGAATCCCTCCCTGACCCCCGGCAGAGATGCCGGGGACGAGGGGCGGCGCTGCAGCCTTGTGCGTGCCCAATTCGCGGATCGAATGACTTGAGCCATCCCTCGTCTTGTCCTGGGCCTTTCAACAGAGCGGCATGTCCGGCAGGAGCCGGTTCCTGGCATCTGCTGTACGATCATGATCGGTGAGTTCCCCTCACGCCCCTCACGTGAAATGGAGGCGCTATGAGTGACCACGGAGAGGATCAACAGAAATACCCGCCTTTATCCAACCTGCCGACCCATGTAGGCATTATCATGGATGGCAATGGTCGTTGGGCGCGGGCGCGTGGTTTGCCGCGGTTGGCCGGGCACCGCGCCGGGGTTGAAAATCTGCGACGAGTGTTGCGCGCCGCCGTTGATTTTGGCATTCCTATTTTGACTCTGTACGCCTTTTCCACTGAGAATTGGAAACGTCCAGAAGCGGAAGTGCACGGCTTGTTGCACTTGCTGCGTGAGGGTCTGGCGAAAGAAGTTGGCGAATTGCACAAAAATGGAGTACAATTGAGGCATCTCGGTGACCTCTCGGCGTTGCCGGAAGATCTCCAGCACCGTGTTCAGGACGCCCTGGAGCTGACCCGTCACAACACCGCTCTGATTGCCAATATCGCTTTCAACTACGGCGGCCGGATGGAGTTGGTCGAGGCCATGCGCGCTATTGCCCGGGAGGGGCTGCGTCCTGAGGAGATCACCGAGGAAGTGATCAGCAATCACCTTTTCACCGCCGGCTTGCCGGATCCGGACCTCATCATTCGCACGAGCGGCGAGTTTCGGATCAGCAATTTTCTGATCTGGCAAGGCGCCTACGCGGAATATTACATCCCTTCGGTGTACTGGCCTGATTTCGACAAGGATGAGTTCTACAAGGCCCTCCAGAGTTTTTCTCAACGGGAGCGCCGTTATGGAGCTCTGAGCGAGGCCTGAGATGCCGCGTTCGCCTTGCGGCGTTCCTGGCCGACCGTTGTAAGACTTGGCGGTCGTGGCCAGGAACGACAGGAGTCGGAAACTGCGCTCGCCAGTCGCGATGCAACCGGCGTACCCATTACTTTCTACCTCACCTGGAATGGATCTCAAGTCATGAAAACTCGTATCATCAGCGCGGCCGTTTTGCTTCCCGTGGCCATTGCAGCGATCGTTTATGGCGGCTGGCCCTTTACGTTGTTGGTCACCGTCGCGATAGGGGCGGCAAGCTGGGAATATGTCCAGATGCTGCGCCGCAAGGGGTACACCCTTTCGCCGGTGTGGATGTGGTTGATCATCCTGATCTGGCTGGCGGATGCGCGCTTTGGATTGGGTGAATGGCTGAGGTTGGGCCTGGCGTTGGTGATGCTGGCAGCGTCTGGCTGGCAGGTGTTGCGGCGGAGCAAGGTGGATCCCACGGCCAGTTGGGCGTTGCCGTTGGCCGGTGGGCTGTACCTGGGGATAGGCGGCGCTTATTTGCTGCGGTTGCGCTTGGGCGTTGATGGGTTGTGGTGGGTGCTGCTGGCGTTGCCGGTCGTGTGGATTGGCGACTCGGCGGCCTATTTCGTGGGGCGGCGTTATGGCCAGCACAAGATGATCCCGGCGGTGAGCCCCGGCAAGAGCTGGGAAGGGTATGCCGCCGAAGTCGTGGGCGGACTGGCCGCTGGCGCGTTGTTGGGATGGGTGTGGCCGCATGTCGCCGGCGGGGCGTTGACCCTGAACTGGTGGCGCGGCTTGCTCGTCGGTGGTTTGTTGGCGGCGGCGACGCCGTTAGGCGATTTCTTCATCTCGCTCATCAAACGTGAGGTAGGCGTCAAGGATTCCGGGAACCTCATCCCCGGTCATGGGGGCGCCTTGGATCGGATTGATTCGTTGCTCTGGACCGGCGTGTTGACGTATGCGGCGCTGCAGCTGCTCCTCTGAGCGCTGTTGACTTTACCCCCGCGAATGAAAATGTGATTTGTGAGTGGTGAGTCGTGAGTAGAAGTTGCAAC
>JAGPHL010000038.1:14923-17325 GCA_018055515.1 Anaerolineae bacterium | reverse complement strand
CCGGCTCCGCAGGATGTGGAATCAGGCCTTCCTGCTGCAATCGCGTGCGGAAGACCTCCAGGATGCGGGCGTGATCGAAGGCCAGCGGGGGGAGCGCGGCGAGAGGCGCCCAGGCCGCCGCGGCCGCATCATCGCCGGCGCGGGGCTGCATGCCGGTCCCCGCTTCTCCCAGCCAGCTCCAGAAGACCACGGAGACGGTCCAACCGCGCGGGTCGCGTCCGGGATCGCCAAAGGCTGCCAGCTGTTGCAGGGGCAGGTCAGTCAGGCCCGTTTCCTCTTGCAGTTCGCGTCGCGCCGCCTGCTCCAGGGTCTCGCCTTCCTCCACAAAGCCGCCCGGCAATGCCCACGCTCCCTCGAACGGTGGATGGCCGCGTTGAATGAGCAACACCTCTGGGCCGCGGGGGCCCGGTCGTGCGAGCGCGATATCCACGGTGAGCATGGGACGCGGATAGTCGTAGGTGTAGGGCATGGTGGGCGTTCCCCCTTGAGTAGAGAAGTGAGTCGTGAGCAGGGAGTAGAACAATGGACTGCTCACAACTCACTCTTTCTCATTCCCCTTCCGCGATCAACGCCTCGAAGCGGTCAATGTCCTCGCGAATCAGGTCCAGGCTGGCCTGCCAGAATTGCGGCGAGCGGATGTCAATGCCGAAGCGGGCGGCCAGGCTGGCGGCGTCAGCCATGCCGGTCGCGGCAAGGAGCTCGTCGTAGCTGTCGCGGAAGGCGTCGGGATCCTGCCGGTAGCGGGCATACAGTCCCAGGCTGAACAGGTGCCCGAACATGTACGGGAAGTTGTAGAACACGGAGCTGTAGTAGTGCGGTTTTGCGGCCCACATGTAGGGATGGAGCGCCTCAGGATCGAGGCCGTCGCCGTAGGTCTGCAGCTGCGCCTCGCGCATGATCGCGCAGAATTCTTCGGTGGAGAGCTCGCGTTCCTTGCGGCGTTCAAATACCGCTTGCTCAAAGAGGAAGCGGCTGGTGATGTCAATGGTGACCTGGACCGAATGTTGCAGCGAGGACTCGAGGATGGCGAGCTGCTCGCGGCGGTCGGCGTGCGCCAGAGCCGCTTCGCGGACGATGGTCTCGCAGAAGTTGCTGGCGGTTTCGGCCAGGGTCATGGGGGTGCGGCGCTGGATGTAGGTGCGGGGCGCGCGTTGCAGGTTGTGATAGGCGTGACCGAGCTCGTGAGCCAGGGTGGACATCCCCCCGTAGGCGGGCTGGAAGTTGGAGAGGACGCGCGATTCGTCGTCGCGGACTCCCATGCAGAAGGCGCCGCCGCGCTTGCCGGGACGGGGCTCGGCGTCAATCCACTGTTCCTCAAAGGCGCGCCGCGCCAATGCCGCGAGTTTCGGGGAATATGCCCCGAATTGCTCCAGGACAAACTCGCGCGCCTCGACAAAATCCCAGGGGCGCGTGTCGGCGGAGAGCGGCGCGAAGAGATCGTACCACGGCAGGACGGGCACGCCGAGGGCGCGGGCCTTGGCGTGCAGGTAGCGGCGCAGCTCCGGGAAGGCCGCGCGGGCCGTGTCGAGCATGGCCTCGAGGGTGGCTTCGTCAATGTTGTTGTTGAACAGCGCTGCGGCGAGGGGCGATTCCCAACCGCGTTTTGCGGTGAGGGTGAGCGTTTCACCCTTGAGGCTGTTGAGGGCGGCGGCGATGGGAACGGCGTGGCGCTCCCATGCGGCGAGTTCCGCCTCGTAGGCCGCCTGGCGGATGTCGCGTCCGGCGTCGTAGGCGAGGTTGCGGACGGCGCTCATCGGCAGGGTCTGCCGCGCGCCTTTGATCTCCAGCTCGACCATGATTTGCGAACTGAAGGTTTCGTACAGTTTGTACCAGGCGGTGGAGCCGGTGAGCTGCAGCTGCGCGGCAAGCGCTTCTTCAGCGGGCGACATCAGATGCCGCGCCTGGATGGCGATCCTCTCCAGGGCGTAGGCGTGTGCCTGGGCGACGGGCGAGGCGGCGATGAGGGCTGCGATGTCCAGGCTGCCCAGCCAGGCGGTGAGCCGCGTTGTCAGCACCGAGAAGCGCAGCATCTGTTGTTCCAGGCGACTTGCCTGAGCCTGCGCCAGCTCGTTGCGCGAGTCCGTCGTGGTGAAGGCGTTGATGTAGGCGTCGAGGGTGCGCAGCTGGTCGCCCAGGGCGTTGTAGCGCTGCAGGATCGTCTCGAAGAGGGCGACCGTCTCGGCGTTGATGGGCAGCGGCGTGTCGCGCAGCAGAATGGCGTTGGCGTCGAAGGCCTCCGTGAGCGCGTCGAGCGCTGCAACGCCAGCCTGAAAGCCGGCCTCGAATTCCGGCGTGTCCAGGCCGGGGAAAATCGGCGTCATGTCCCAATGGGGTAAAGCGGCTTGTTGCGTCTGTTTCATAGAGCGATCTCCTTAATTCAGGTGACTTGAACGCGCGTCCGC
>JAGPHL010000038.1:0-14823 GCA_018055515.1 Anaerolineae bacterium | reverse complement strand
ATTCTGGCCCTCAGCGGCTTCCCTGCAGCGGATAGCGCTGGTTCACGTCCAGCACCCCGCAATCGTCGCAGATGGCCGTGAGATTGTGCACGGCCATGCTCCAGTCGAAGCGGCGCGGGCTGAGATGGGCGATGACGGCTGCCAGCGTTTGGGGGTCCACCGCGCCAAGCGTCAGGGTGATGTGGGGCAGCCAGTTTTCCGGGAAGTAGTACGGGGCGGGATCGCTGGCCAGGGGACGCAGGCGCCGACACAGTTCTGCGTGGAAGAGCGAGAGGCGCGCCTCGCGCACGATGGGAATGTAGAGCACCGGTTGGGAACCCGTGAATACTCCCAGGCCCCCCGTGCGGACGTGAAAGGGCGCCCATTCCCCGGCGAATTCGCGCAGGGCCTGGTCGAGGGCCTCGGGGTCGTAGGCCTGGGCGACATGATAGGAGAAGTGCGGGATGGGCGCCGTGTAGTTGTCCGTGATGTGGAATTCTCGCCGCAGCTCCTCCCAGAGCGCCAGCACTTGCTCCTGAGAGCGCTCGTCCAGCACAGAGACGACGGCTTCCAGCCTGCGGTCGGTGGCCGCCGGCGCTGCGTGGGGCGTCCCGCCGGTAATATCGCCGGTAATATCGAAGGAAGCCTCTTGAGTCCTCTCGTGCGTCACGGTATTCTTCTGGTTTGGGTTGATATGTCAGGCCGCTGCGTATTATACTCGACTTCTCCGCAAAGTGCTTACGCCGGGCCGCCTGCAACTACCGTGCCCTGTTCCTCGAAGCGGAGGCCGTAGGACGCGAGCTCGCCGAGCACCGGCAGGTAGATTTCTGGCAGAGTGGGGATGAGAACGCCGGGCCGTCGCAGGGCGCCTTCGAGCAACAGCCGGCCTCCTATCGCCGCCGAGAGTCCCACGGCGCGCGCCATGGCGGTGTCGCCGCCGGGGATGCCATAGACGAGCAAGGTGGAGGTGCGGTGCTCCTCCCGTTCGGGGTAGGCGATGCCAAATTCGTGGTGCATGACGAGCATGTCGCGCTCGTCGGCTGCAAATTGCATCCGCGCTAACATGCAGGCCGTGAGCACGTCAATGGGTCCGCCGTGACGGAGCGGCAGGGGGTCGGCGGAGAACAGTCCCAGCCAGGCGAGGGCCTCCACCGGCGCGGCGTGGGGCTCGAGGCCCGCGCGAGCGGCGAGCGCGCGGCGCACGGCGTCGGGACGGGTGTCCTCGCAACCGAGGAGGGCCGCCGTCCATGCTCCCAGAGTTGCCTGGGGCCAGGTCTGCGGCTCGAGCTCCAGGAATCCCAATTTCAGAAGCACGTTCAACGCCTCACACCATCCCGGATAGCGGAGCGTGCCGCGGAAGAGGGTGCGCGCGGTGCGGATGCCGTACAAATCGGCGTAGGGCAGCGCGTCGCGGTTGGGGTAGCCCTCCAGCAGGGGCAGGCCGGGGATGGCGACGGGCCAGTGATGCTCGAAGAGCTCGCCGGCAGGGATGGTGATCTCTTCCCCTTCTTCCAGATAGTGGGCGGGATTGCGCCCTGCCAGCAGCACGCCGCGCGGACTCCACGAGAATTTGTAGCCCAGCGGATTGGTGTTGGCTTCGGGCGCGGGGAGGCCGCCGCACCAGGAACGAAACCGCGTGATTTCGCCGCCGGCCTCCTGCACCTCGTGGATGACCCGCATCGCGGACATGTGATCCATGCCGGGGTCGGCGCCGATTTCGTTGAGCAAGGTGACGCCGGCCTCGCTGGCGGCTTTGTCGAGGGCCCGCATTTCAGGGCTGACGTAGGAAGTGGTGACGAGATGTTTGCCGTGGGCGACGCAGACCTCCGCTACTTTTACGTGGTAGATGTAGGGCAGCAGGCTGATGACAAGGCTGACTTCGGGCGCGGCGATGGCGTCACGCAGCGCGGCCTGATCTTCGACGTCCAACCGCTGCGCCGCGCCGCGCGGATGTCCGCCGATGAGCGCTTGCGCGCGCTCGTAGTCCAGGCTGGCGACGCGGACTTGAATTTCTGGCAAAGCGAGCAGATAGGTGATGGCGGGACCGGCGACCATGCCTGTCCCAAGTACGAGAACGGTTTTCATGGTTGGGGGTGCTCCTTCGAAAATAGCGATCAGCGAAAAAGCGAAAAAGCGAATCAGCGAAAAAGCGAATCGGCGAATCATTTACGTTCATACGTTCACACGTGGGCACGTTCGCACGTTCGCATCTTCACACGTTTCCCTGTTTGCACATTTCCACGTGTTTTTCCAGATAGCGGTAGGCGGGTGTCAGTTCTCCGTGCCACAGGATAAAGGCATTTTTGAGGATCGGCGGGAGATTCACCGCCTCGAATGGGGCTGCGTAATCCGCTTCGGCGAGCGCCGGGATGAGCGGCATGAGGGTGCTGCTGAAGTGCGTCGAGGACTCGCGGGGCAGCTCGCAGGGCAGGTTATCCACCGCGAGGATGACGACGCCCGGCCCGGCGCAGGCCTGCGCATCCGCGCCCGGCTCTTGCGCTTCACCGGTGAACGGATTGTAGACGTAGACCGGGCAGCCGGGATTCGTCGCCTGAAGGGTACATTCAATGGCGCCTTCGATGTCGCAGCTGATGTCTCCGATCACGCGCAGTTTGGGGGTGCCCTGTTGCTCGAACAGCGCGCGCAGGCCCGCTTTGGTGACCAGGCGGGGATAGCGCGGCGTCCAGAAGATGCCGTTGATGAGTACCGTGAGATACGGTAGATAGGACTCGAAGCGCGAGCGATAACGTTCCGGGTGGTTGTAGTACTCCTGGAGGGCGAAGCTCGCGCGGGGGTCAATGGGCTCGACCATGTCGGCCTCTTTGAAGACGACTTTGTAGACGTGATGGGGGTCGCCGCCCTCGAAGTGGCTTAGTTCTGCGGGACTGATTTCGATGACGGGCAGCAGATCGTAGATGTGTTGCGCGCCGCGAGAGACATTGCCGTAGCCGGCAAAGCCGCAGATGAGCGGGGTGAGCGAGGCGGGCAACCCCTCGTGTTTGATGCGCGCGCCAACTTCACGGACGGCATTGCGCGCCGCTTCGAGGGTGCCGTATGCCAGCGTGGGCCGTAGCGCGGCGAAGGGGGTGGGGTGGCCTTCGACGGCCAGCCGCTGTCCCAGCGCCCAAAGCGTGTCCATCATCCCGGCCAGCCCGGCATAATTGCCGAAGAAGACAAGACGGCGGCCATTTTCATCCACAATGCGTTCGAAGTCCAATAGCTGGCAGCGCAGTTCCATCAACCGCCGCAACATGGGCATGTTGGCGGGCTGCCCCTTGATGGTGTGCGAGAAAAAGGCATAGGTCTTGTTGGCTTCGAGGGCGGGGATGGGAATTTCCTTGATTGCCAGGATGAGGGAGCAGTCATGGAGCGTGGGGGCGACCTGCGCGCCGGCGGCGAGGTATTCCTCAGCGGTGAAGGCCCGAATTGGGGATTCTTGCACCACGAATTCGAGATTGTGGGAGGCTCGCAGCGCGGCAATGTGCTCCGGCACGAGGGGGGTGCGGGCTTCCCAGATGTTTTTGTCTTCCAGCCGAATCCCAATGCGTGAGGTCATAGGCTACTCCTTCCTGTGAATTCGTTCGCTAAGCTCTGCTTTTTAGTATAGCATGAGGCAGGGGGCGGCTTCAATGGGTGTTTTACCTGTCATCTCAGGCCGTTTGTCCTGTATGACCGGGTCTGGTTACAGGGTTATTTGACTTTTCTGGGGAAGGGATTATTACTACACCGAAGTGCGTGAATCTTTCTAGCCCAGGAGGACTGCCATGTTAGTCACGAGTAAAGAGCTGTTATTGGATGCCCAAAAGAATGGTTATGCTGTCGGCGCGTTCAACACTAACAATCTGGAAATTACCCATGCGATTATCCGCGCGGCTGAGGCGAAGAAGGCCCCCGTGTTGGTGCAGATTTCCGCGGGAGCGCTGAAGTATGCCGGCCCCGATTTTCTGCCGCTGATCGTCAAGCAGGCGGCGGAGAAGGCGAAGGTTCCCGTAGCGATTCACCTGGATCACGGCCCGGATTTCCAGACGGTGATGCTGGCCCTGCGCACCGGTTTCACTTCCATCATGCGCGACGCCTCCAAGCTTCCCTATGAGCAAAACGTCGCCGAAGTGCGGAAAGTCGTGGAGGCCTGTCACGCCATCGGGGTGCCGGTCGAGGCGGAGATCGGCAAGATCGGCGGCGCCGAGGAGCACGTGGTGGTTTCCGAGCGTGAGGCGTTGATGAGTGATCCGCAGGAGTGTGTCCGCTTCACCGAGGACGCCGGTTTCGATTTCCTGGCGGTGGCTATCGGCAACGCACACGGCTTTTACCAGGGCGAGCCGCAGCTCGATTTCGAGCGCCTCGAGGCGATCCGCAGTCTCGTGCCGGTGCCGTTGGTGCTGCATGGCGCTTCTGGCATCCCCGATCATCAGATCACCATGGCCGTGGAGCGCGGCATCTGCAAGATCAACATTGATACCGAGGTGCGGTATGCGTTGGTCACGACGATAAAGGCGTACCTGGATGCGCATCCCGACGAGATTGACCCGCGCAAGATCTTCAAGCCGGCCATTGAGGCGATGCAAGCGGTGGTCGAGCACAAGATTGAAATCTTCAAGAGCGCCGGCCGCGCTTAGACATTCATAGAAGGTCGTCATGGGGCGCAGGTTTCCGAGGGAAATGCTGCGCCCCCTTGTTGAGAATTCACTTTTACTGAGTTTGTGGGGAGGCCAAAGATGAATATTGTGCTGGTGTCGCCGAACTTCCCGCCGAATTATTACCATTTCGCGACCGCCTTACGCCGTCTGGAGGCGAATGTTCTGGGACTGGGGGACGCGCCTTATCACGAGCTGCGCCCGGAGCTGCGGGCCGGCCTGACCGAATACTACAAGGTGGACAACCTCAGCAATTACGAGCAGCTCGTCCGCGCCTGTGGCTACCTCACGCACCGCTATGGCAAGCTGGAGCGCCTCGAATCCCACAACGAATACTGGCTGGAGACGGACGCCCGCCTGCGTGAGGACTTCAACATCCCCGGTCCTCGTCCCGCGCAGCTGGATGTCCTCAAGCGCAAGTCACGGATGAAGCGGGTGTATCAGCGGGCCGGCGGGGATGTGGCGCGCGGCAAGCTGGTGCGCACGCTGAGGATGGCCCAGGACTTCGCCGCTGAAGTGGGATATCCTCTCATCGCCAAGCCCGATGTCGGCGTTGGGGCGGCGAATACGTTCAAGATCAACAACGACGCCGAATTGCAGCGTTTCTTCGAGATCAAGCCCCCAGTCGTCTATTTCCTGGAGGAATTCGTCCAGGGGGAGTTGTACTCCTTCGATGGGCTGGCCGACCAGGAAGGCGAGGCGGTGTTTTTCACGGCGCACCATTTCAACCGTGGCATCATGGACGTGGTCAACGAGGACCTCGACATGTATTACTATTCCCTGCGCGAGATTCCCGAAGACCTGTATGCCGCCGGTATGCGCGCGTTGCGCGCTTTCGACGTGCGCGAGCGTTTCTTTCACATCGAGTTTTTCCGCACGCCAGAGCGTCTGTTGCTGCTGGAAATCAACATGCGTCCCCCCGGCGGGTTGACGCTGGACATGTTTAACTACGCCAATGACATTGATGTGTATCAGGGATGGGCGGAAATGGTGCTCTTCGGGAAGTTCTCCATGTCCTATTCCCGTCCCTACCATTGCGCTTATATCGGGCGCAAGTGGCGGCGTCCCTATCGGCTGGATTTCGACGCCGTGTTGCAGCAATACGGCTCGCTCATCGTGCAGCATGAGCCGATCAGCCCGGTGTTGGCGCCCGCGATTGGCGAATACGGCTACGTGTTGCGTTCGCCGGAGCTGCCCGTGCTGCAGGAAGCCATTGAGGCCATCCTGGCCCTGCGGTGAGTGGGGGTGGAATCCTTGGCCTGACAGGAGCCAACCGCGCTGAAGCGCGCTGGCTGAGGAGCTCGCTTCAGCGAACTTGACCTGTCAGACCCGGAATTCGTTCCAGGGTTTACGCATTACGGATTACGCATTACGCATTTTTTTTGAGGAGCCTTTGCATGACCTTTTTGCCCCTTCGTGATCGTCTTGCCGCCGCGGTGCGCGCGGCGTTGGAAGCTGCGCAGGCGGCGGGAGATCTGCCGCCCTTCGAAATCCCTGCGGCGGTGCCGGTGGAACCGGCCCGTCATGCCGTCCATGGCGATTACGCTTCGCCGGTCTGCCTGGGGCTGGCGCGGGTCGTGCATCGGCCGCCGTTGCAGATCGCACAGGCCCTCATCTCGCATCTGCCGCAGGCCGACTTTATCGGCAGCGTGGAAGCGGTCGCGCCGGGCTACCTCAACTTCACGCTGAGCGAGCCCTGGCTGGCGCAGCAGGTCGCGGCGATCCTGGAGGCGGGTGAGCGTTGGGGCAATATCGCCCTGGGAGAGGGGCAACGGGTGCAGGTGGAATTTGTCAGCGCCAATCCTACCGGTCCCATCACGATCGGCTCGGCGCGGAACGCCGTCATCGGCGATACCGTCGCCGCGGTGCTGGAGGCCGCCGGCTATCAGGTCGAGCGCGAGTATTACGTCAACGACGCTGGCTCCAAAGCGCGCAAGCTGGCGGTGAGTGTGTTCAACCAATACGCCCTTCGGCTGGGTGCGCCGGTCATGCTCGAGGAGGAGACCTATCCGGGGGCCTACATCGGTGCGCTGGCGGAGTCGCTGGCCACGAGCGCCGGCCGGCGCTATCTGGAGCTGGAGCGGGAGACGGCGCTGCGTGAGATCATGCGCTGGGCCATCGAGCAGGTGCTGCAGACGGTAGCCGAGGACCTGGCGCGCCTGCGCGTCCATTTCGACACCTGGCGACACGAGCGCGATTTCTATGCGCCGGGGCCTGAGGGGCAGCCGAGCCTTTTCGAGCAGCGGCTGGCGGCATTGCGCGAGGGCGGCTACATCGTGGAGCGGGATGAGGCGCTTTGGTTCACGCATCCCGACCTGGACAAGGATGCCGTCCTCATCCGCTCGCCGCGCGTCGTCCCCAATCCTGAAGATCGCCCGACTTACCTGGCCTCCGACGCGGCCTACGTGTGGGACAAGCTCGTCCTGCGGGGTTTCGACCGCGCAATTTACGTGTGGGGCGCGGATCATCACGGCGATGTGCCCCGCTTGCTGGCAGTGACCAAAGCTCAGGGGCTCGACCCTTCGCGGGTGAACATCATCCTCTACCAGATGGTGACGTTGCTGCGCAGTGGGGTGGAGGTACGGATGTCCAAGAGCTCCGGCGAGTTCGTCACCCTGCGCGAGCTAGTAGATGAGATCGGGCCGGATCCCATCCGCTTCATGATGTTGACCCGCACGGTGGACGTCACCCTCGATTTCGACCTCGATCTGGCGCTAGAACAATCGGACCGGAACCCGGTGTACTACGTGCAGTATGCGCATACGCGCATCGCGGGGGTATTGCGCAAGGCTACGGAACTGGGGCTGACGCTCGACGCCCCCGGCGACCTGACGTTGCTCACGCATCCGAGCGAGCTGGCGCTCATCCGCAAGCTGCTGGCGTTGCCGGAGATCATCGCTCTGGCGGCGACCGCGCTCGCGCCGCATCACCTGACCCTCTACGCGACCGAGCTCGCGGCGTTGTTCCATGCCTTCTACCGCGATTGCCGGGTTGTGGATCCCGAAGCTCTGCCGCTGACCCAGGCGCGTTTGATGTTGGCGCGCGCTGCGCAGACGGTCCTGGCGCGGGTCCTGCATCTCATGGGCATGGCTGCGCCGGAACGCATGTAGGGGCGTTGTCAATTTCCTGGGGCGTGTTATAATAGCGCCGCATCTGGCTTGTGGAGGATAAGGGAACATGCAGGTCTATTTGAACATTGTGCAGATCATCCTGTCGGTTGTGCTGGTCGTGCTGATTCTTTTTGAGGTGCAAAGCAGCGGCCTGGGTGGGGTGTTCGGTGGCACACAGTCGGGAATGGTTCGCAAGCGCCGCGGCGCCGAGCTGCTGATTTTCCGCCTGACTGTGGGAACCTCCGTGTTGTTCTTCGTCGTGGCGATGATCAACGTCCTTCTGGCGAGCTAATCCCCGGCGCCATTACGAGGCTGCTCGCGTGCGCGCTGCACGCAGCATCATTCAGCCGTCAGCATAGTTGGAAACCGCCTTTTGGGGCGCAAAGTCCTCGCTGCTGATGGCTGAATGCTGAATAGGCGCCCTGGTGCGGGTTGAAAAGGATCTCGATAGCGCTTTATGTTCCGCAAAATCGGTTTGCAGGTGCTCCTGGTGGGCGTCGGTTTTCTTCTGACGGCCGGCATGTTGGTATACTTTGCCTCGACTTATACCACCGAATTTCGCCCTGCGCCCGGCGGAACCTACGTGGAGAGCGTCAGCGGCTTCCCGCAATCGCTCAATCCCCTCCTCAGTTTTTACAACGACGCCGATAGCGACGTCACCTCCCTCGTCTACAGCGGCTTGACGCGCCTGACGATGACGGGTGAGGTCGTGCCCGATCTGGCGTTGGGCTGGGAGATCGAGCCGGGCGGTATCACGTACACCTTCCACCTCAATCCCCGTGCGCTCTGGCACGACGGGATGCCCGTCTCCGCCGATGATGTGATTTTCACGGTGGGGCTGCTGCAGGACCCGGACTACCCCGGCCCTCCCGACATCGGCGCCTTGTGGCAGAGCGTCCGCGTCGAGCGGGTCAGCGATTTGGTGGTGCGTTTTGTGCTGGCCGAGCCGTATGCGCCCTTCCTGGATTACACGACTTTCGGGCTGTTGCCGGCCCATCACCTCCAGGGCATCTCTGCGGCGTCCCTGGCGACGTTGGATTTCAATCGTCAGCCGGTGGGAACCGGACCCTTTCGCCTCTCGGAAGTGGAGGTGCGGGATGGGCAGATCACTGCGGTGACGCTCAAGCGTTTCCAGCGCTATTACGGTGAAACCGCCTATCTCGAAAACCTGGTGCTCCGCTTCTATCCTACGGCGCGTGCTGCCTTCGAGGCCTATAAAGAAGGCCTTGTGGAAGGCATTGCGGGGGTGCCCGCCTCGCTGTTGCCGGGAGTGTGGCAGGACGAGAACCTCAACCTGTACACGGCGCCGGTAGCGGAGCTGACCATGATCTACTTCAACGAGCTGATCTCGGGGACGGTGCCCTTCAACTCCACGCCGGTGCGACAGGCGTTGCTGTATGGCCTGGATCGGCAGGCCGTGGTGGACAAGGTCCTGTTGGGGCAGGCGCTCATCCCTGAGACCCCCTTGCTGCCGGGGACGTGGGCGTATACCACGGAAGATGTGCCGGTCTATCCCTACAATCCGGGGCAGGCCGCGGCGCTGCTGCGTGCGGAAGGTTGGACGCGCCTCACGGTCACGGACACGTTGCGGAATGCTACGGGCGTGCCGTTCCGCTTCGAGCTCACCGTGGCGGATGAGCCGACCGATGTGGCTTTGGGTGAGGCGATCGCAGAGCAGTGGAGTGCGTTGGGAATCTCGGTGACGGTGCGGGCCGTGCCGCCCCTGGCGCTCGGGGCGGTGTTGGATGGACGGAGCTACGACGCGGCTCTGGTGCACATCATGGCGGCGGGGGATCCCGACCCTTATCCGTTCTGGCATGAGACGCAGGCGCTGGTGGGACAAAATTACACGGGATTCCGGCATCGGCGCATCAGCGAGGTGATTGAGCAGGCGCGTCTGACGGTGGATCGGCAGCAGCGTTTGGCGTTGTACCGCGAGTATCAGCAGCTTTTCATGCGCGAAGTGCCGGCGATCCCCTTGTACGTCCCGGTCTTCAACTACGCCGTGGATGTGCGCGTGCAGGGGGTCCAATTGCCCCCGTTGACCCGCACGGGGGACCGCTTCCGCAATATCGCCGAGTGGTACGTGCTGCAACGCCGGGTGGTGGTCAATGAGCTCGGCGGGCAGAGCGAGGGGAGCGAGCGTTAGGTGAGCTGTGGTATACTAAAGGGCAGAGTGTGTCATCATATGCATTGCAGGAGGAAACGATGAGTAACAAATGGGTTTATCTTTTTGGCGAAGTCGAGCAAGTCGAGCGTGAAACGGGCAGCTGGGACGGCGTCCGCGGGATGTTGGGCGGCAAGGGCGCGGGCCTGGCCGAAATGACACGGGTGGGCTTGCCGGTGCCTCCTGGTTTTACGATCACTACCAAGGCCTGCATGGCCTACATCCAGGGCGGCAATAAGTTTCCTGAGGGATTGTGGGAGCAAGTGTTGGCGGCGTTGGCCGAGGTGGAGCGTCAGACCGGTAAGAAGTTTGGCGATCCGCAGAACCCGCTGCTGGTTTCCGTGCGCTCCGGCGCCAAGTTCTCCATGCCCGGCATGATGGATACCATCCTCAATGTGGGCTTGAACGACAAGGTCGTCCCCGGCCTGATCGCGCTGACGAAGAACGAGCGCTTTGTGTGGGACAGCTATCGCCGCTTGCTCTCCATGTTTGGGCACACCGCCATGGGCATTTCCGACGAGGCTTTCGATGAGGAGATGGGGGCTCTCAAGGCCGAACTCGGCGTCAAGGACGACACGGATCTGACGGCGGATGACCTCAAAGAGCTGGTGGCGCGCTACAAGCAGGTCTACGTCCGGGAGCTGGGGCGCGAGTTCCCTCAGGACCCCCTGGAGCAGCTGCGGATCGCGGTGCAGGCGGTCTTCAACTCCTGGATGGGCAAGCGCGCGGTGGACTATCGCCGCGTGGAGCACATCCCCGATGACCTGGGTACGGCAGTGAACGTGCAGACCATGGTCTTCGGCAACATGGGCTGGGACAGCGGCACGGGCGTGGCCTTCACGCGCGACCCCGCGACGGGGGAGCGCATTTTCTACGGCGATTATCTGCTCAACGCGCAGGGCGAGGACGTGGTGGCGGGAATCCGCAACACCAAGCGGGTCGCCAACCTGGGCGAGGACATGCCGGAGATTGCGGAGCAGCTGCGCGAAATCGGCACGAAGCTGGAATTGCACTACAAGGACATGCAGGACACCGAGTTCACCATCGAGCGCGGCAAGCTCTGGATGCTGCAGACGCGCACCGGCAAGCGCACTGCGCGTGCTGCTGTGAAGATCGCGGTGGACATGGTTGCCGAGGGCCTCATCACCAGGGAAGAGGCCGTGATGCGCGTGACCCCCAAGGACGTGGACTTCTTCCTGCATCCGCAGTTCGATGAGAAAGAGGTGGCCGCGGCCAAAGCTTCCGGGCGCCTGCTGGCAGAGGGCGTGAATGCTTCGCCGGGTGCGGCGGTGGGCAAACTGGCCTTCGATGCTAATACGGCCGAGGCGTGGGGCAAGGCGGGCGAGGCGGTCATCATGATCCGCGCGGAGACCAAGCCCGATGACGTGCACGGCATGGTGGCCTCGAAGGGAATTCTCACCAGCCGTGGTGGGGCGACGGCGCACGCCGCCGTCGTGGCCCGGCAGTTTGGTATCCCTGCCGTGGTCGGCGCGGCGGCCCTGAGCATTGATCAGGATTTGCGTCAGGTGACGGTGAGCGGTCGCACCCTCAAGGAGGGCGATGTGGTGTCCCTCGACGGCGCGACGGGTGAAGTGTACGAGGGCGCTCTGCCCACGGTGGCGCCGGACTTCCAGAAAGAAGTGGAGCTCGCCACGCTGTTGGGCTGGGCGGATGAGATCTCGGCGAATCCCGCCGCGCGTCAGTGGGAAGAGGGGCTGCAGAGCTTCCCGACCCGCGGGTTGCAGGTGTGGACCAATGCCGACTATCCCAAGGACGCCCGGCGCGCTCGCGAATACGGCGCCAAGGGCATCGGCCTTTGCCGCACCGAGCACATGTTCTTCGAGCAGGAGCGCTTGCCGCACGTCCAGGACATGATCCTCAACGCTGAAGAAGCGCAGAAGCTGTTCAATGTCGTCACCCGCTACGAGCGTATCCTGGCGACCGGCAAGGAAGAGGGGCAGGCGATCAAAGAGGAACGCCGTGCCGAGATCATGCAAGAGCTGGAGGTGGCGCGCCGCGCGGTGGAAGCCTCGCCCGCGGTCAAGGTCTATCGTGAGGCCCTGGACTTCCTGCTGCCCTATCAGCGGGGCGACTTCTACGGGCTCTTCGAGGCGATGGACGGCCTACCCGTGATCATCCGCCTCATTGATCCGCCCCTGCACGAGTTCCTGCCCGGACATGACGAGCTGCTGGTCAAAGTCACCGAGATGCGCGTGCGCGGCGAGACCGGCCCCGAGCTCGAAAAGACCGAAGTGTTGCTCAAGGCCGTGGAGCGGATGCACGAATCCAACCCGATGATGGGCCTGCGCGGTATCCGCCTGGGCATCATCTTCCCGGACATCATGAAAATGCAGGTGCGCGCGATCTTCGAGGCGGCCTGTGATGCGGCAGCGGCGGGGCACGTCGTGCACCCGGAGGTCATGATCCCGCTGACCGGGCACGTCAACGAGCTCAAGCTGACGCAGGCCGAACTGGAAAAGGTCGCCAGGGAAGTGATGGCGGAAAAGGGGCGCGAGATTTCCTACAAGTTCGGCACGATGATCGAGATCCCGCGCGCGTGTGTGACTGCCGATGAGATCGCCACGCTGGCGGAGTTCTTCTCCTTCGGCACCAACGACCTGACCCAGATGACCTTCGGTTACAGCCGCGACGACGCCGAGCGGCGCTTCCTGGTCGAGTACGTGGAGCAGGGCATCTTGCCCTTGAACCCCTTCCAGACGCTCGATGCTGAGGGTGTGGGCGCTCTGCTGCGGATGGGCGTGCGCAAGGGTCGCCAGACGCGCCCCCAGCTGGAGGTGGGCATCTGCGGTGAGCACGGTGGGGATCCCCAGTCGGTGGAATTCTGCTACCTGGCGGGCCTGAACTACGTCTCCTGCAGTCCCTTCCGGGTGCCGGTCGCGCGGTTGGCTGCGGCGCAGGCAGCGCTCAGGCATCACGGCAAGGTGTTGGATTAGGCTTTCGCGCAGTGTTGAGAGCGCCCCTTCCACGGGTTTGTACCCTGGAAGGGGCGCTTTTCTTTTGAGCGAGCGGGCTGCCTTATTTTTGTGTTTTTTCTCAGGTCGTTCTATAATCAGTCATGAACGCTTTCCTGTCGCTACACTCGCCGGGAATTTTATCCCCAGCCCTGTGGCGCTGGGCAGACCTGCATTCATTGTAATCGGTGTGAACTTCACAGAGGCAGGTGTCATATGGGGACGGTGTTGCTCGTCGAAGCTCTCCTTGTCTGTGTGGTGGCGCTGCCGGTAGGATGGGGGATGTGGCGCGCGCGGGGGGCGACCTCGCGCCTGTCCCAAGAACTGCCGGGCTTCGTGCTCCTCATTTTTTCTACTCTCGCGCTCACGGGCCTGTTCTGGTACCTCGTCGGGCACGAGGCCCTGCCCTTACAGCAGCTGGACCCCTTCGCCTTACGTTACGAGAGGGATTGCCTGGGCGGTGTCACCTTGACCCTGGAAGTGGGAGTGTGGCTGACGCTGGTGGTCGGGGCGCTGGGATATCTCCTGGGCGGGTTGCCCTCGATGGCCTCGGCGTTGCTGGCGTTGGGCGGCACCCTGGGGGGAGCGTTGTGTCTGGCAGCCATTGTCAGGCCGATTTCCCTGGTAGGGCTGGATGTGTTGATCCTTGGGGTGGGGGTCTGGCTGTTGGGATTGCTGGGGGCGAGCTACATTGGGTGGCGGGGACGCGCTCGCAGCATCTCGCCGCTGGCCTGGAGCTGGACGGCGTTCTACGGGGTGACCGTGCTGCTGGCCTTTGTGATCGGCCGGCTGGGGGTCTGGTTCATTTTACTGCCCGCCGTGGTGGCATTTTTCTGGCTGCTCTACATGTATGGCGGGTTATTGTTGCCGGTAGAAACTGCTCAGGACCGCTGGCAGGCTTGGCGTAGCCTGCTCACTTTCGCGCTGGGCACCAATTTCCCCTTCTATGTGATTGAGGACTGGCACACGCGCGATCGCCGCGAGGAGACGCTGCCTCAACCGCGCGTGGCCGGCGATCCGTATCGCCGCTTCTTTTCCGGGCCGGGGATCATCCTCAACGATGCTGCCCATGTGGCGGTGTTGTGGGATAGCCTGCAGTACCGGGTCGCTCCGCCGGGGCTGAACTTCACCCGGCCGTTTGAGCAAGTATTCGCCGCCGTGGACTTGCGCCCGCAGCTGCGCAACGCCACCATCGAGGCCGAGACCGCCGATGGCATCGTCACTCACACGCTGGTCTTCATGCCGCAGCGCATTGCCATGGGGCAGCAACCGCTGCAGCTGGGCGCCTCCTATCCGTATGCAGAGGACGCCGTCTTGCGCGCCGTCTGCGACAACGCCTTCCTGCAGCATCATTTCACGCGCCAGGAGAATCTGGCCGAGGAACAGCTCGAGTCCATCTCCTGGGATTCGCTGGCGCAGATGTTGGCGCCGCCCATCCTCCGCGAGGTGATCCTCGCTCGCCGCTGTGATGAGCTCCATGAATCGGGGACGGCCCGCGTCGAGATCGCGCAGGAGTTCGTGCGACGCCTGCGCGAACAACTGGCGCAGGTCGGCATTACCCTGGTGGGGGGCGGCATCAGCAACATTAAGGTGCCGCCCGAGGTCACGGCGCAGCGCCTTGCGAGCTGGGAAGCCAAATGGCAGCGGGACATTGAGGCCCGCATGGGGCGGGAGGAAGCGGAGATCCTGAAGAAGCTGGATCCGATCTGGATGGAGGCCCAGCTGGGCGTCTACACGGAGCTGGCGCAGATTCTCAAACAGGCCAGCGATCTCGATCTGGATCTTGACACCATCGCTCTGCAGCTGGTGGATGCGCTGGGCACGATGCCGATGAAACAGAAAAACGTGCAGGATTTGCCGACGTTCATGTGGATGTTGATGCGTCAGGGTCGGATGCAGGAAGGAGGCGACGGCAATGGAGGACTATGAGGCCCTTCCCGAAAATGACGAAGTCAGAGGGC
>JAGPHL010000232.1 GCA_018055515.1 Anaerolineae bacterium | reverse complement strand
GGCGCTGCAGAGCCGACCGGAGGGATTGACCCCGGCGGAAGTGGCGGAACGCCTGCAGCAGTGGGGGCCCAATGCCATCCGTGAGATCAAAGGCACGCCGCTCTATGTGCGGTTGTTGGGCAACTTCACCCATCTCATGGCGCTCTTGTTGTGGGGGGGAGGGATTGTGGCGCTCGTGGCGCGGATGCCGCAGCTGGCGATTGCCATCTGGCTCGTCAACCTCATCAACGGCGCGTTCAGCTTCTGGCAGGAATACCGCGCGGAACAGGCGACCGAGGCTCTCAAGCAGCTGATCCCGCATCACGTGCGGGTGTTGCGGGATGGACAGGAGCAGAAAATCCTCGCCGAGGAGCTCGTCCCTGGGGATGTGATGCTCCTCGCCGAAGGAGATCGCGTCTCGGCGGATGCCCGGCTGGTGCAGGAGGCGGAGCTGCGGGTGGACCAAAGCACGCTGAGCGGCGAGTCGCATCCTGTTCGCAAGACCAGCGACCCCTCGTTGCGCTCTGATCTGGGGTACACGGAACGGCCCAACCTGGTCTTCGCGGGCACCAGCGTGGCGGCAGGGGTGGGCAAGGCCGTCGTCTTCAGCACCGGCATGCGCACGGAGTTCGGCAAGATCGCGCATCTCACCCAGACGGTGAAAGAGGAGCTCAGCCCGCTGCAGCGGGAAATGGCCCGCGCGACCAAAGTGGTCACTGCCATCGCGGTGGGCGTCGGCGTGCTCTTCTTCGTGCTGGCCATGGCCTTCACCGGGCTGACCCTTGCCGAGGGCTTCATTTTTGCGCTGGGGATGATTGTGGCCTTTGTCCCCGAGGGGATGTTGCCGTTGGTGACGCTCTCGTTGGCGATGGGCACGCAGCGGATGGCGCAGCGTCATGCGCTGGTCAAGCGCCTCTCGGCGGTGGAGACGCTCGGCTGTACGTCGGTGATTTGCACGGACAAAACCGGCACCCTCACCCAGAACGAGATGACCGTCTCTGATCTCTGGGTGGGCGGACGGCGCATCGCGGTCACCGGCGTCGGTTACGCGCCGGAGGGCCAGCTGCTGGAAGGTGGTCGTCCCGTGGCGGCGACCGGTGAGATTGCGGAAGTGCTGCGGGCCGCGGCGTTGTGTAACAATGCCCGGCTCCTGCCGCCCAACGGCGAGAGCCCTCGCTGGAACATTCTCGGCGATCCGACGGAGGCGGCGCTGCTGGTCGCGGCGCAGAAGGGCGGACTGGATCTCGAAGCCGAACGGGAGATGCTGCCGCGCCTGCGCGAATTCCCCTTCGAATCGCGGCGCAAGCGGATGAGCACCTTGCATCAGCGCGGGCGCGAGCGGGTGGCGTTCGTCAAAGGGGCGCCCAAAGAGGTGCTGGCGTTGTGCACGCAGGTGCGTTGGGGGGGCGAGACCCTGCCTCTGGACGCGGCGCGACAAACGGAAATCATGAACGCCAACGACGAGTATGCCCGCGCTGGATTGCGGGTGCTTGCTGTGGCGACCCGTGTCTTGCCGGCGACGGAGCGTCGCCGCGGCGCTTTGACGCAGTACACGGAAGCCGACGTGGAGAGCGAACTCACCTTCCTGGGACTGATGGCCATGATGGACCCGCCGCGTCCAGAAGTCGCGGCGGCAGTGTCTACCTGCCATGAGGCGGGTATCCGCATCGTGATGATCACCGGCGATTATGGCCTGACGGCGGAATCCATCGCTCGCCGCATCGGCATTGTGCAGGCCGAGCATCCGCGAGTTGTCACCGGGGCCGACCTGGATACAATGAGTGATACGGACTTGCAGGCGGCGTTGGCGGAGGAAGTGCTCTTCGCGCGGGTGGCCCCCGAACATAAACTGCGGGTGGTCAGTGCGCTGCAGGCTTTAGGGCACATCGTGGCGGTGACCGGCGACGGCGTCAACGATGCGCCGGCCCTCAAGAAGGCCGACATCGGCGTGGCGATGGGCCTCACCGGTACGGACGTGGCGAAAGAAGCGGCCGATATGATTTTGACGGACGACAACTTCGCCTCCATCGTCAGCGCGGTGGAAGAGGGACGCGGCGTCTACGTCAACATCAAGAAATTCCTGAGCTACATCTTCACCAGCAACATGCCGGAGGCCGTGCCCTTCATCCTGTATGTGATGAGCCGAACGCGGATCCCGTTGGGGCTGACGGTCATGCAGATCCTGTCCATTGACCTGGGCACCGACATGGTCCCGGCATTGGCCCTGGGCGCGGAGCCGCCTGAGGCGGGCCTGATGCAGCGTCCGCCGCGCAATTTGAAGGAGCATGTGATCACGCCGGCGCTGCTGCTGCGCTCCTATGGCTGGCTCGGCTTGCTACAAAGCCTGGCGACAATGGCGGCTTTTTACTATCACTACTGGGTCCACGGTTATTGGGGACAATGGCTCGATTTGCCGGCTACCGGTCCCCTCTATCACGCCGCGACGGCGATGGCCCTGGCGGCGGTGGTCACGACGCAGATCGGCAACCTGTTTGCGCAGCGAACGGAGCAGCGCTCTTTCTTTCGCACACCGCTCTTCAACAACCGGTTGCTGTGGATCGGCATTGCGAGCGAGCTGGTGTTGGTGTTGCTGCTCATCTATGTGCCCTTCTTGCAGCGTATCTTTGGGACGGCCGGTTTTCCCTTGGAGCAATGGGGATTCCTGTTCGCTTTGGCGCCGCTGTTGCTGCTGGCGGACGAGCTGCGGAAAGCGCTGGTCCGTCGCCGGGCGAGGACACGGACATCATGAGTCACGTTGGACGGGCTTGCTGAAGGAGGCAAGACATGAAATTTATCATCATCGGCTGTGGCAGAATTGGGGCGCTGTTGGCGCGGACGTTGACCCTGCGAGGTCATACGGTCACCGTCGTGGATCGGGACCCTACTGCCTTTGAGCGCCTTGGCTCCGGTTTCAAGGGGCGAACGGTCGTGGGAGTGGCCTTCGATCGGGACACGTTGGTGGAAGCGGGCATCGAGCGGGCTGATGGCGTGGCCCTCACGACTGCCAGCGATGAGGCGAACATCACCGCCGGGCGGCTGGCGTCGCAGGTCTTCCGTGTGCCCCGCGTTGTCGCGCGCGTTTACGATCCCCGCAAGGCGGAAATTTACCGTCGCCTGGGACTGCAGACCGTCTCGCCGGTCATCTGGGGCGTCAATCGCATCGCCGACTTGCTGTGCTATTCCGATTTGGATGTGGTGTATAGCGTGGGGGGTGGGCAAGTGGATGTGGTTGTGGTCGAAGCCTCGCCGCTGCTCGTGGGGCGCACGGTGCGGGAGGTGACCGTATCGGGCGAGTTGGTGGTCATCGCCATCACCCGTGGTGGCCATACTTTTTTGCCCACCCTCGGCGCCGTGTTCCAGGAGGGTGACGAGCTCCATCTCGCGGTGTTGGCGACTGCCAAAGAGCGGGCCCGCAGCCTGTTGGGCTTGCCATAAGGAGGCCATCATGGTCATGCAAGTGCTCATTGTGGGAGGGGGAAAGGTGGGGACCTATCTGGCGTCCCTGCTGTTGGAGGAGCATTATCACGTGCGCCTGATCGAGCTGCGCGAGGAGGAGCTCAAGCGGTTGCAGCGCGAGCTTCCCGCGGAGACGGTCGTCCACGGGAATGGGACGGAGCCGGACACGCTGGAGGCGGCGGGGATAGCGACGGCGGATGTGGTGGCGGCGGTCACCGGCTCCGACGAAGTCAACCTGGTCATCACCAACCTGGCGCGTTTTGAGTACGACGTCCCGCGCACGATTGCCCGCGTCAACAATCCCAAAAACGCCTGGATGTTCACGCCGGCAATGGGGGTGGACGTGGCCTTGAATCAGGCGGACTTGATGGGGCGGCTCATTGCCGAGGAAATGTCCCTCGGGGACATGATGACGTTGCTAAAACTGCGCAAGGGACAATTCTCCTTGATTGAGGAGCGGATCGCGCC
>JAGPHL010000037.1:3379-17496 GCA_018055515.1 Anaerolineae bacterium | reverse complement strand
TTCGGTTGCCTTTTCCGTTAACCGGTGTATCATAGTTTACCTATGGAACGCAGGATACACATCGCACCTTCGGTGTTAGCGGCTGACTTCTCGCGCCTGGGGGAACAGGTGCGGGCAACCGAGGCCGCAGGCGCCGATATGATTCATGTGGATGTGATGGATGGGCATTTTGTCCCTAACCTTAGCGTGGGGGTGCCCGTCGTTGCGGCGTTGCGACGTGTGACTCGTTTGCCACTGGACGTGCATTTGATGATCGCGGAGCCCGTGCGCTATGTGGAAGATTTCGCCCGCGCCGGGGCCGACATTCTCACCGTGCATCCAGAGGCGGACGTGCATTTGCATCGCACCCTGCAGCGCATTCGGGCTTTGGGGATTCGAGCGGGGGTCGCGCTCAATCCAGGGACTTCGGAGATGGCCTTGCGCTACGTGCTGCCGTTGACGGATCTGGTCCTGGTGATGACCGTGAACCCTGGCTTCGGCGGGCAGGCGTTCTTGTCGGAGATGGTGGCCAAGGTGCGGGCCGTGCGGCAGATGCTGAATGCAGCCGGGAGCGCCGCGTTGCTGTCGGTGGATGGCGGGATCACCCCGCTGACGGCGCCGCTCCTCATTACCGAGGGTGCGGATACTTTAGTGGCGGGGTCAGCCATTTTCGGTGCGCCTGAAGGCATCCCGTTGGCTATGGCGGCATTGCGGTCTGCAGCGGTGAGCGGCCTATGAGACGCGCCGAGCTGCGGTCTGGGACAACGCAAATCGGCCCCGCACTTTCGAACGGGGCCGATTTTGGAGCGAAGCGAGGTCCGCTTGGGTTATTCGCGGGTCAACGTGCGCAGACAGCGCGTGCAGATGTAGATGCGCTGCCACTTTCCGTTGACCAAGACCCGCTTGCGCTGGATATTGGGACGGAAAATGCGATTCGTTGCTACCTTGGAGTGGCTCACGTTGTGACCAAAAGTCGGACCCTTGCCACAAACATCACATTTTGCCATAGTTCACCTCTAGCGTCTCATTAGCAGAGGATATGATACCACAAAGGTGGAAAGATGCAACCAGGAGGGGTTGGGAATGACGGAACAGCAAGCTCATGGTAGGATTGAGGTCTCCCCGGCTGCCATTGCTACGATTGTCAGCGAAGCTGTGCAGCGTTGCTATGGAGTGGTCGGCACGGTGCCGAAAAACTTCGCGTCGGGGCTGGCGGATATGCTTTCTACGGATCGCAAACGGGGCGTGGAATTGCAGGTGCACAATCGGCACATCACCATTGATGTGTATGTCGTGGTAGAATATGGGACGAGAATTTCCACCGTTGCCGAGAGCGTGAAGCACGTGGTGAAATACCAGGTCGAACATGCCCTGGAACTGCCGGTGGATGCGGTTAACGTGCACGTGCAGGCCTTGCGCGTGAGCGATCTGGATTAATTAAGGGAGATTGATTGGTGGACGCAGTAACCGAAACCCAATCTGGCCTTGACGGTCAACAATTCAAGCAAATGGTGCACGCAGCTTTGCTCTGGCTGCGACAGCATCAGGCCGCCATCAATGCGTTGAACGTTTTTCCCGTGCCCGACGGCGACACCGGCACGAATATGATGCTGACCATGACTTCGGCCTGGAATGAGATTGAGTACCTGCAGGATGACAATATCGGGGAAATTGCCGGGAAGGTGGCTTATGGCGCACTGATGGGCGCGCGCGGCAACTCCGGCGTGATCCTCTCGCAGATCTGGCGGGGCTTTGCCCGTGGCCTGGACCATCAGCTGCGTATGGACGTGCAGGGGCTGGCAGAGGCCATGCAGCGGGCCGCCGAGACGGCCTACAAGGGTGTCGTCAAGCCGGTGGAGGGGACGATCCTCACGGTGATCCGCGAGGTAGCTGAGGAAGCCCAGGTGGTAGCACCACAGACCCAGGATGTGACGCAGATGCTCGAACAGCTGGTGCGCCGCGCTAAGGCCGCGGAGGCCCGCACCCCGGCACTGCTACCGGTCTTGCGTCAGGCCGGGGTGGTGGATTCCGGCGGGCAGGGATTGGTGGTGATCCTGGAGGGGATGTTGCGCTATTTGAAGGGCCAGACTGTAGAAGAGGGCGAACGTCCAGGGCAGGTCGTGGATCTGGCCGCGGTGGAACCCCATCCCGCCGGGTACGGGGAAGGCGCCGAACCCGAATTTGACGCGAATTACCCCTATGACGTGCAATTCATCATCATGGGGGAAGATTATGACCTGGATGTGCCGGCGATTCGCGCGCGGATCGAGGCGATGGGCGATTGTCCCCTGGTCGTAGGGGATGCGCGCGCCGTCAAAGTGCACGTGCATGTGGCCGATCCCGGTGTGCCGATCAGTTTTGGCGCGCAGCAGGGGCCTCTGCGCGATGTGGTGGTGGAGAACATGGCGCAGCAGTACCAGGAGTTCATCGCCGGGCGGACCGCGGCCATGGCTCCCGCCACAGGTCCCGTGTTGCCGGCGATCCTTTTGGAGAGCGAACCGCAGCCGATTGGGGTGGTGGCCGTCGTTGTCGGGGAAGGGCTGGAAAAAGTCTTTCGCAGCCTCGGCGCGACGGCGGTCGTGCACGGCGGACAGACGATGAATCCCAGCACGGCGGACATTCTGGAGGCGCTGCGAACGCTCAAGACGGAGAAAGCCATTATCCTGCCGAACAACAAAAACATCCTCATGACGGCTCAACAGGCGGCGGAGATGGCTGAGGGGCTGGAGGTGGCTGTCGTGCCGACACGCAGTCTGCCTCAGGGGATCGCCGCGCTGTTGGTCCTCGATCAGCAAGCGACCCTCGACAGCAATGCGGCGGCGATGTCGCGCGCTGCCAGGGAAATCATCACCGGCGAAGTGACATATGCCGTCCGCGATGTGGCGTTGGATGGGGTGACGGTCCATGAGGGCGACGCCATCGGCCTGTTGGATGAGGCGCTGGTGGTGACGGGAAAGACTTTTGAAGAAGTCGTGCGGCGTCTGCTGGAGAAGGTCCCCCTGGAAGACCGCGAGCTGGTGACGTTGTATTATGGCGCGGACGTGGAGGAAGAAACAGCGCAAGCCTTAGGTGAGGAGTTGGCCGCGCTGTATCCTGCCCTGGAGTTTGAGGTGATCGCCGGCGGGCAGGCCCATTATCCGTACTTGCTTTCGATAGAATAGGAGGCGCCGTGAGTCAAGTCCAATTGATCACTGATGGCACGGCATTTTTGCCCGCGGCGCGCTTGCGCGAGTTGGGGATCATTTCCCTGCCGATTGTGGCGCGTTCTGCCGGCGAAACTTTCGTCTACGATCAACAAACGCAGGGGCATATCGCCTTGCTGCAGCGGCTGGCGCAGCACCGACAGCCCGTGGAGATTGTCGGCCCCTCGGTGGCGGATTTCCAGGCAGTGTTCGAGCGCACGCTTTCTCGCACCAACAAGATGCTGGTCATCCTTTCTTCGGGGCATCTCAGCCCGGTGATGCACAACGCCCGTCTCGCGGCCCGCGAGTTCCTGGGACGTTGTGATATTACCATCCTCGATTCACAGACAATTTCTCTGGGACTGGGGTTGCTGGTGGAGCGCGCGGGAGAGCTGTTGCAAGAGGGGCAGCTGCCGCCAGCGGAGGTGGTGCGGCGGGTGCGGGGGATGATCCCTCGCATTTACCTGGTGATGATCACCCACACCCTGGATTACCTGTTTCGGAGCCACAAGCTGAGCGCGACGCAGGCGATTCTGGGCTCGATGCTCAACATTCATCCTTTCCTGGTGATCGAGGACGGCGACATCAACCCGCTGGAAAAAAGCCGCGCTCCGGAGAAGGCGTTGGACAAGCTGCTGGAATTTGCTGCCGAATTCAGCCGGATTCAGGAGCTGCTCATTTTCCACAACGGGGGCGAAACACCCACGCCAGAGGCGCTGACACTCAAGACGCGCCTGGAACAGGTTTTGCCCAACCGTGATATCCCGATGGTCGCTTATGATCCTATCCTCGCGTCTCACATTGGTGCAGACGGCTTGGGGATGGTCATCTATGAAGGGACCTGGCGTTAGCCTGCATGGGGACGCGCGTGCGGATCATCACGGACGGCGTGGCCGACCTGCCGCCCGCTGTGGCGGCGAGCCTGGGAATCAAGGTAGTCCCGATTTACCTGTTCATTGAAGGGCACAGCTATCGCAGCGACGCTTTCAACGATCGGAAATTGCTCTATCATAGCCTGCAGGGGATGAATGGACGTCCGCAGACGGCGGCGCCCTCGGTGCAGGAATTCTTGACTGCCTATGCGGAGCTGGCTGATGAGGGCGCCGAAGACATCATTGGGCTGTTTGTGGCCAGCGGGCTGAGTAGTGTGAGCGCGCAGGCGCTGGTGGCTGCCCGGCAGTTCGAGCGGGCGCGTGTGCACCTGGTTGAGACGGGGCAGGTCTCGATGGGAGTGGGCCTGCAGGCGCTCCAGGCGGCGGAACTGGCGGCGCAGGGGCTGTCAGCGGCGGAGGTCCTTTCTCAAGTCGAGCCGCTGGCCTCGCGGACGTACCTCATGGGCATGTTAGGGTCGCTGGAGCATCTGCACGCGAGCGGACGGGTGAACTGGACTCAAGCGTGGGTGGGCGACCTGTTGCAGATCAAACCGCTGATCGCCTTGCATGAGGGCGCCGTGCAGTTGCGGGGGCGCGTGCGTACCTATCGCAACGCCCTGCTGCGCATTGTGGACTGGGCTCGGGCGGCGGCGCCGCTGGAGCGGCTGGCGTTGCTCTACGCGCGGACCCCTCCCGACGTGGTGGAAGAGCTGCGTGTTGAGTTAGAGCCTCTCGTCGCCCCAGACAGGTTCTTGATGCTGGAAGCGGGGCCGGTCTTCCTGACCCACATCGGGCCGACGGGTGTGGGAGTGGCGGCAGTGCTGGCTGATGGGCCAGAGTTGGCAACGAAGCGGCGCTTGTAGTTTCCTCTTTCTGCCTGCATTGCGCCGATATTTCTTGTGACAAGGAGCCCATGATCAATCCCCTCGATACTTTGAAGAAGATGCTCTTGCTGGAGCAGAAAGATTACGCCTTTCAGGACAAAGCCGTGGCCGGCGGATTGGTGCGGTATGCCGATACCTGGCGTCGTCAGGCGTTGGCGGCTTTTGGCGATGCGGCGTGGGTGGAGGATGTAGCAGTGCGCCTTTGTGCCTACAGTGGACTTCAGCCTGAGGCGCGACAGCAGGCCTTGCAGGAGCTCTGGGCGATCCTGTCGGCCCCTCCCGCGCCGGTGACAAGCGACGGCGCGCCGGCGGAAGTCTCCGCGCCGACTGCACCGCCGGCGTCTTCTGCGGCGCGACCTGCGCCATCCCCGGCGCAACCTGGACGGGGAATCCTGGCGCCCGTGACCACCCTGCCCGGCGTCGCGCAGAAGCGAGCGGCGTATCTTGAGAAGCTGGGCGTGCGAACAATCGCGGATCTGCTGCACTATTACCCGCGCCGTTATGAGGATTATTCCCAGCTCAAGACGATTGATCACCTGGAGTATGGCGAGCTGGTGACGGTCATCGCCACGGTGTGGGAGGCCGGGGGACGGGAAGTGCGTCCCGGCCTGTACCTTTTCCGGGCCATTGTGGGAGACGGGACCGGTACGCTCGAAGTGACCTGGTTCAACAACCGTTTCCTCGAAGGGCGCCTGAAGGCCGGGATGCAGATTGAATTGCGGGGGCGCGTCGGCGAACACCTGGGGCGCCTGACCATGGCTTCCCCGGAGTGGGGGCCGGTGGGGCGCAATGACCTGGAGGAGGGGCGCATCGCGTCGGTCTATTCACTGCCGGAGGGCCTGACGCAACGCTGGTTCCGGCAGCTGCTGCAGCGCACGCTCACGGCCTGGGCGGGACGCCTGAGCGATCCCCTGCCGGAGGATTTGCGGCAGCGTTACGGGCTTTTGCCACTGAGCCGGGCTTTGTGGGGCATTCACCGCCCGGACGATCGAGCCCATCTCGAGGCGGCGCAACGGCGGTTAGCCTTCGAGGAGCTGCTCTATCTGCAGTTGGGGTTGCTGCGCCAGAAACGTCTGTGGAAGTCACAGCCGGGGCAGCCGGTGCAGATTGCGGAGGACACCCTGGCGGCCTACGTGGCGGCGCTTCCCTACGAGCTCACCGGCGCGCAACGCCGTTCGTTGGAGGAGATGGTGCGGGACATCGCTTCGCCGGAGCCGATGAACCGCCTGCTGCAGGGCGATGTGGGCTCGGGCAAGACTGTGCTGGCGGCGCTGTTGATGGCGTTGACCGCCGCGGGCGGGTTCCAGGCAGCGCTCATGGCGCCTACCGAGGTCCTGGCGGAGCAGCACTTCAAGAGCTTGAGCCGCCTCTTTGAGCGCTTCCCTGAGCCGCGTCCGACGCTGCGCCTGCTCACCGGGAGCACCGGCGGGGCTGCGCGCTCGGAAATTTACGCCGGCCTGGCCGACGGCACCTTACCGTTGGTCGTGGGCACCCATGCGTTGATCCAGGAACAGGTCAACTTCCATAATCTTGCGCTCGTCATCATTGATGAACAGCATCGTTTCGGCGTCGAACAGCGCGGGGCGCTGCGACAGAAGGGCTACAATCCGCACCTGCTGGTGATGACGGCGACGCCGATCCCCCGGTCGTTGGAGCTGACCTTGTGGGGGCACCTGGACGTGTCGGTGCTGGACGAAATGCCGCCGGGACGGCAACCCATCGAGACCCGCGTGCTCACGGCGCGGCAGCGCGAGGCCGCCTACGGCTTCATCCGCCATCAGGTCGCCCAGGGACGGCAGGCGTTCATCATCTACCCGCTGGTCGAGGAATCGGAGAAAATTGAGGCGCGGGCTGCGGTGGTGGAATACGAGCGGCTGCAGCAAGAGGTCTTCCCCGACCTGCGTTTGGGGCTGTTGCACGGACGGATGCGCTCCGACGAGAAAGACGAGGTGATGCTGCGCTTTGTGCGGGGTGAGTTGGACATCCTTGTGGCGACCTCGGTGATTGAAGTGGGAATTGATGTTCCCAATGCGACTGTCATCCTGATTGACGGCGCCGAACGCTTCGGTCTGGCGCAGCTGCATCAGTTCCGGGGGCGCGTGGGGCGGGGCGAGTATCCCTCGTACTGCCTGTTGCTTTCCGAGTCGCCTTCAGAGGAAGCGGATGAGCGCCTCAAGATCCTGGAGACGACGACCGATGGCTTCGTGCTGGCGCAGAAGGATCTGGAGTTGCGGGGCCCGGGGCAATTCCTGGGGACGCAGCAGAGTGGGATGCCGGAGTTGCCGCTGGCGATGCAGGCGGACACGCGCTGGCTGCATCAGGCGCGGGAGGCGGCGGTGCAGTTGCTGGCGGAGGACCCGGAGCTGGCCGAGCCGGCGCATCAAGAGCTGGCGCAGCGCGTTGCTGCTTTCTGGCAGGGGACGGGAGATGTGAGCTGATGGGAAAATGCGCTCTGTATCCTGGTTCGTTTGATCCGATTCACTTTGGACACATGGATATTGCGCAGCGGGCGGCGGCGCTGTTTGACCGGTTGGTCATCGCGGTGTATGAGCATCCCAATAAGCGGCTGTGGTTTTCGGCAGAGGAACGGGTCGCTTTTGTGCGGGAGGCGTTGCGCTCGGTGCCCAACATCGAAGTGCGCTCTTACAGCGAACTGACCACGGCTTTTGCCGACTCAGTGGGCGCGCAGGTCCTGGTGCGTGGTTTGCGGGTGATTTCCGATTTCGAGCTGGAATATCAGATGGCGCTGACCAACAAAGCGCTGGCGCCGCACATCGAGACCGTGTGCCTCATGACGCGACAGGAACACGCCTTCCTCTCGTCAAGCATCGTCAAAGAAGTCTGTTCCCTGGGGGGCGATATTTCGACGATGGTTCCGCCGCATGTCGTAGCGGCGCTGTTGGAAGTCCGTGAGAAGGCGGTGGGCGCCGGCGGCATCCCTTTGGTCTCGCTGCGAGACTAGAAAAGCATGAAGCGGGAGTTTCATGGCCGGGGCGCGGAGATCCCCGAAGCCGTCAGAGCTTTCACGTGACCTTCGCGGTGAAATTCATTGGGAAGGGATGAAAAAGTTTTGGGCCGGCCGCTTTATTTTCAGACCAGGAGGCGCGGATGGACATTGATTTTCGCATCAAACAGCTGGAAGATTTCTTGCTGAAAAATAGCCCAAAGATCCCCCTGTCTGGGAATCGGGCGGTGAATGAAGCGGATGCGCGCCGTCTGCTGGAGGAACTGCGCACCGCCTTGCCCGCCGAGCTCGCCCAAGCGCGGCAGGTGCTGGCAGAACGCGAGGCGCTGTTGGCTCAGGCGCGCCAGGAGGGCGAGCGCATTATCGCGGCTGCGCGCGAGGAAGCGCAGAAGCTGACGGATGAGCATCGCCTGATGCAAGAGGCCCGCCATCAGGCCGGGGTGACACGGCAACGTGCTCAGGAGGAGGCCGCCGCCCTGCGCGCTGAGGCGGACGAATATGTGTTCGATACCCTCAGTCAGTTGCAGCAGGAGCTGGCGCGCTTGCAGCGGACGGTGGATAACGGGCTGCAGAAGCTGGAAGCTGACCGTGAGCGGCGGCTGCAGGAGTGAGCCAATGCCCGTTTGACAGGAACGCGCTTTTCCGTATAATGGGGACTGCGCCGGATGATGGAGCGGCGGCGAGCGGGTCAGGCATTTTCGCCGTGCTGCTGTCCAGGCGTGATTTTGGATAAGGAGTATTGAACTAATATGCCAGCAGTACCGAAACACAAGACCACTAGCCGACGCCGCAAGAATCGCCGCGCGCATACTTTCGCGGCCCCGACGCTTTACCATTTGGTGCCGTGTCCTGAATGCGGTGAAATGGTGCGTCCTTATCACGTGTGTCACAATTGCGGCACTTATCGGCGCGTCAAAGTCCTGGAAGTGAAGAAGGATTGAGCTGTTGGGTCACCCCCGGCGGCGTGGAAACTTCGACCTGCAGGGGCGCGCGCACTCGTCCTTGTCTGCAATGGGAGCATGGCCGGGCCTCCACGGAGGCCCGGAGTTTGTTGTTACGGGCGTATTTTGCAACAGAGCCTGTTGTTGAGGGAAGGAATGGTGAAAGATGGAAAACAAAGTGATCCCGGGAAAGGTGACCGTGGAGCCTGGGGTATTGGAAACCATCGCCCGACTGACGACCAGGGAAGTGCCTGGCGTGGCGAAAATTGCCGAGCAGACCGATGCGGAACGGTTTTTAGGCCTGAGCGGCAAATCGGTGCAGGTGCACGTCTCTGAGGGTCGCGTGTCGGTAGATTTGCACATCATGGCGGCGCCCGACATCAGTTTGTTGCAGCTGGGCCGTTCGGTCCAGAAGAGCGTCACCGAGGCCATCCAGAAGATGATTGGGATGCCCGTTGAGGCGGTGAACGTCTACATCGAGGATGTGGTGTTTACGCCGTCGGCCCCACAACCTCCGGCGGCGCCGATCCAGGGCTAGAGCGGGAGCGGGATGGGACGTCTATGAAGGGCGAGCGACGCCTGGCGCGGGAGTTGGCTTTGCAGTCGCTCTACGAGATTGACGCCGTAGGGCATGCTGTCGGTTGGGTGCTGCAAAACTGCCTCGAGCGCGAGCCGGATTTGCCTGAGCCCGTGCTGGAATACTATCAGCAGCTGGTGACCGGCGTGGTGAAGTGCTGGGCGCAGCTCGATGTCTACATTCAGCAATACGCGCGGGAATGGCCTCTCGAGCAGGTGGCGATCGTGGACCGCAACGTGCTGCGGATGGCGCTGTACGAGTTTACCGTGGGCCGAATTCCCACCAAGGTCGCCATCAACGAAGCCGTGGAGCTGGCGAAGGCTTTTGGCTCAGATAGCGCGCCGCGTTTTGTCAACGGCGTGTTGGGGGCGTTGGCGCCGCTGCGACGCGAGATCACCGAGGCGCTGGAAGCCGGCATGGAAACCGCTGCCCCCGCGTCGAGCTGAGCGGGCGTGGCTCCGCCACGATTTTTCGGATTTGACTTCAGGACGCCGTCCGATGTGAGGATTGGCGTCCTTTTTGTTATGAAATCTCACTTGTTCAATGGCTCGGGCTGGATTAGGCTTGAGGCTGCACGCTGGGCGCAGTCTTCGGGCGGAGGCTGAGCGCCCGCTTCATTATCGCTAGACAAGGAGAGGATCTGTATGGAAAAAATCCGGTTGATCATCATGGGCGCTGCCGGGCGCGATTTTCACAATTTCAACACGTATTTTCGGGATAATCCGCGTTACGAGGTGGTGGCCTTCACCGCAACGCAGATCCCCAACATCGAAGGGCGTCTGTATCCGCCGCAGCTGGCGGGAGCGCTGTATCCCCAAGGTATCCCGATCTATCCCGAGGCTGAATTGACAGACCTCATCCGCAAGTACGATGTGGATCAGGTGGTGTTCGCCTATTCCGACGTGCCGCATGAGTACGTGATGCACAAAGCCAGCCTGGTCACGGCGCTGGGCCCCGATTTTCGGGTGATGGGCGGCAAGGGCACCATGCTCAAGAGCAGCAAGCCTGTCGTCGCGGTCACGGCGGTGCGCACGGGCGCGGGCAAATCGCAGACGACCCGTCACGTGTGCGATGCGCTGCAGCGGCTCGGCAAGAAGGTCGTTGCCGTGCGCCATCCCATGCCGTATGGCGATCTGGTGCGGCAGCGCGTGCAGCGCTTCGCTACCTACGCAGACCTGGACCTGCACGAGTGCACGATCGAGGAGCGGGAGGAGTACGAACCGCACATTGATCGTGGTGTGGTGGTCTATGCCGGCGTGGACTATGAGGCGATCCTGCGCGAGGCCGAGAAGGAAGCGGATGTGGTGGTCTGGGATGGCGGCAATAACGACATCCCCTTCTACAAACCGGATCTGTGGATCGCGGTCGCCGATCCCCATCGCCCCGGGCACGAGGTCACTTACTATCCCGGCGAGACCAATTTCCGTGCGGCGGATGTGATCGTGCTCAACAAGATGGACACAGCGGATTATGCCAGCGTGCGCCAGATCTATCAGCACGTCGCTGAGGTGAACCCCCAGGCAATCGTGGTAGAGGCCGCCTCCCCGCTTTTCGTGGATCATCCTGAGCGCATCCGCGGCAAGCGGGTGCTGGTTGTGGAGGACGGACCCACGCTCACGCACGGCGAGATGGCCTACGGGGCGGGCTACGTGGCGGCGCAACGCTTCGGCGCCGCGGAGATCATGGATCCGCGCCCGTATGCGGTGGCCTCGATTTCGGCGACCTATGCCAGGTATCCCCGCACCGGGCAGATTTTGCCCGCGATGGGGTATGGTCACGAGCAGGTGCGCGACCTGGAGGTCACTATCAACAACACGCCCTGCGACCTGGTGGTGATCGGCACGCCGATTGACCTCACCCGCGTGTTGAGCATCAATCATCCCATGGAACGGGTGCGTTATGAGCTGCAGGTGATCGGCAAACCGACCCTGGAGGACATTCTGGCGGAACGCTTCGCCTAGTCCGGTTCAACAGCGCAAGGAGCGGTCGGCATTCAAAAAATGCCGACCGCTTTTCGTGGGCCGGGGGCTCCTGGAAGGGTTTAGCTTCGCCAGCGATAATCGTTTCCCATCGCCTGAGTGAAGTCCAGCAGGATTTGGTCCTTGTTGTGCAATTCCCACTGATCACCTGACCAGCGGTAGAGCAGCACCCCATGGATTTGCTGGATGTAGGGGATGCTGTTCCAGCGGTGGATTTCCTGATAGACGGCGCGCACCCAATTGATGTTGGCGTTGATCCAGCCCTGCTGAGCGGGGTCCTCGCAGCCAGGGGCGCCCGGGGCGCGGCAGAGGTGATTCGTCTCGCCGATGATCACCGGCACCTGTTTCCACCTGGCGGGAATCCGCTCCATGAATTGCCGATAGGTCTGGAAATCGAAGTAGTGATCGGTCATGAAATCGGCGAAGGGGGCGAGCGAGGTGATGGCGCTCACGGAAGGTCCGTGAGTGTAGGCGTGGAGGATGAAGGCGTCGAGCGCCGGGATGGCGTCTAGCAGCTCCTGGAAATATTCCAGCGGGCGATAGCGCCGGTTGACCAGCTGCATCGGCGTGGAATTGTAGGGATCAATCGCGGCGGGGGCGACGTAGGCCTGCGGCAGGACCCTTTTGACTGCCGCGTAGACCTTGTTGAAGGCGCGGGCGTACAGCTGCGGCGTGATGTTTTCCCGAATCACCCCCACATCTCCCGGATGTTCGCTGGGGTTGTTGGGCTCGTTGCCGATCTGGAGGATCCAGGTGTAACGCGAGGCAGGCTCTTCGTCATGTTTGAGGTAGAGCTCCACCCAGCGGGCGCAGGTCGCCGCAAAAGCGTCGTAGAGGGGAGAATCGGGCAAGGTCCCTGAGGGATAGTAGCTGTGGTTCAGCCGCACGATGACGCCGTAGCCTGCTCGTGACCAATCCCAGAGCCTCTGTCGCAATTCCTCGTTGAAGCCCATGGCGGGATTGGAGCCGATCGCCTGCGTGAAGAGAATCCAGCCGCGCTTGCCGCTGCTCTCGAAGAGCTGCCGGATGCGCCGTCGTTGTTCGGGCGTGTCGTCGGCGATATCGGCGGCGTGCATCCCGAAAAGCCAGGCGGAGCGACCGTAGGGGAGTTTGGCGTCGTTGGTCGGCTGACGGGTATCCGGCACTTCGGGCGCCCGCAGCTGCCTGACCGGCACATATCCTTCGCGGCGAGAGGGCGTGCGCACCTGGAGCCAGGCGCCGAACTGCTCCAGTTTGTCGGCGGTGACGTCGGGCGCTTCCAGCGATTCGAGCACGGTGGCGTGGGGCACCCACCAGCCGGGGGCGGCCTCGGGGTCGGGCGCAGCACGCAGCTGCACGCCGGCCTGCGGGCTTTCGACGAGCACGTAGCGGACCTCGGCGGTGGTCCGCACGTAAGGGCGCAGATACCAGGCGGCCACATAGCCTTCCAGCCCGTTGGGGGTGACCATTCGCAGCCAGTCGCCCTCTTGCCCCACCTTGCGCTGCGTTTCGGCGTCGGATTCTAGCGAGAAAAGCACGCTGCCGTGCGGCGCCTGTCCGATCTGGTCGTGCGTGCTCGAAGGCCCACTGCGGATGGCGAGGTAACCCTCCTCTGGATTGTGGACGCGCACGCGCAGCCCCGGCGTGGCAGGGGCGAGAGGATCGTAGGGGCTGAGATACCAGGCCGCGACCCAGACGGTCGGGCCGGAAGGCTCGACCTGGACGTGCAGCCAATGGCCCGCTTTCCCGACCCGCTGGAGCGCTTTGTCGGCGTCTTCCACCACCTTCAGCCGCGTCCCTTTGGGGATGCGGCCCACCAACGTCGTGGGACGGACGACGGGGTCCGAGCGCGTGTTGAGCTCGTCGGTGCTCCAAACGGTGAGCAGGTGTCCGGCAGGCGGGGTGGGAGGTGGCGCTAACGCGGGCCATGGACCCGGCGCGCTGGACTGGAGCTGCACTTCTGGCAGCCAGCCTTCCAGGCGGCCGGCGCGAACTCGCTGCCAGCGTTGTCCGCCGGCCGTCGTTGGCGATCCGAGGAGCTCCACTTCCGTGCCGTAGACCAGACTGGCGAATCGCGAGGCGGCATTGCCGGCGCTGGCGAACAACGCCGCGCCGCCGAGGGCATGAATCCAGGCGGCGGGGGCGAGAGGGGGCGGGCTGCCAAGCACAAAGGCACGAATCGGGGCGAAGTGTTCGGGGATGAGCGCCGCCGTGGTGTAGAGGCTGAAGAAGGTCGGCGCATAGCCGGCAAGGCAATCCAGCCACGTCTGGAGCACTTCCTGGCTCATCGGTTGTTGCGCCAGGTTATCCAGGTAAGGTCCGAGGACGGGATAGATGGGCAGCTGCAGCCCCTGTTGGGCCATCCAGGTCGTGTTTTGCTCGTAGGTCCACTTCCCGATGACGATTTCGGGCGGTTGGAGGTAGGTGCCGTAAGCCATGGGCATCAGCCCGCCCTTGCAGTAGGGTCCCATTTCGTTGAAGGGAATGGCGGCGTGATGGGTGAGCGGGGTGGGATAAGAGCACAGATAGAGCCGATCGAAGTCCACGTTGGCGGCGTGCAGTTTCTCGCCCAGGGCGATGGCGGCTTCCCGGCGACCGTTGGTGGCGCCCTCTGCGTTGAAGACGAAGCCCTCAAAGCCGGCGGTGAAAGCGTCCACGACCATTTGCGCCTCAAAATCGGGGTCGCCGAGCGTGGTGAAACTCCACGCGAAGGGGGTGTATCCCGCCTGCCGGATGCGCTGCGCTGCGGTCTGCAGGGC
>JAGPHL010000037.1:0-3279 GCA_018055515.1 Anaerolineae bacterium | reverse complement strand
CAAAGCCGGCGGTGAAAGCGTCCACGACCATTTGCGCCTCAAAATCGGGGTCGCCGAGCGTGGTGAAACTCCACGCGAAGGGGGTGTATCCCGCCTGCCGGATGCGCTGCGCTGCGGTCTGCAGGGCAGCGATCACGAAGCCGGGCTTTGACCCCAGCGGTCCCTGTCCGACTTTGTATAGCACATGGGTGATGCCCATGGCCGGGGCGATCATCAGCGCCTGTTCCAGTTCCCAGAGTCGCCAGGCCCACAGGCCTTTACCCTGCAGGATCATCGTTTGCCTCCTTCGAAAATAAACACGTGCTCAGGTGTCCACGTGCCCACGTTCACACGTTATTTTTGCGCTTGCCGGGTGTGCGCCAGCACCGGCGTCTCCTCGAAAGGGCCACGGCGGTTTGTCCCGCTGACCCAGGGGGACTCCCGCACGAGGAAGCGCCAGGGCGCAGTGCGGGCGGCCTCGTCACCCGTGACGCCGATGCGCGGTCCCTGCATCACGTCCTCCGCAGCGATGTCGGCGTCGGGCTCGATCCAGAGCGGCGCCCCCGGTGCGCACACATCCACCCCATCGAGGCTGCGATCAATGGCGAGCGCCTGACAGAGCCGCCCCGGCCCTCTGGCGAGATCGCGCAGGGCGACGGATGCGCCGCGCCGTTGCTGTTGGATCTCGATCCCCTCGATCGGCTCCAGGGCCCGGATGAGGACGGCGGCAGGGAAATTTTCTGCTTCGGTCACCAGGTTCAGGCAGGCGTACATGCCGTAGATGAGGTAGACATAGGCGCATCCTGGCGGCCCGAACATGGCGGCGTTGCGCTTCGTTTTGCCAAAGCGCGCATGGGAAGCCAGATCGTCCATGCCGATGTAGGCTTCGACTTCGACGATGCGTCCTGCAAGGCGCTGGCCCTCCCAATGTCGCACCAGGCGCTGTCCCAACAGCTCGCGCGCGACGAGCAGGGTGGGACGGGCAAAGAAGTCACGCGGCAGTGCTTGTGGCAAGGTGTTCTCGTTCCTCTCGTTGAGCGGTTTGTTACGGCAGCCTCATTCTGGACGATGAGTTTGAAAACTTTCAGGTAAATTCTAACGTAAAGCCGCAAAAGTGCAATGCTGGCCCATGTCAGACAGAAGATTTGCGATGGCGGGCCTGCTGCAGGCTTTTTTTCAGAGGCCGCGGCCTCATTGACAAGGCACGGAAATCTCACTAGAATGGGGTTTGTGAAGGCAATGTCACAGAGAGGGGGTATCGAAGCCATGCAAAGGTCTGTGGAGGATCTCTTTTTTGAGCCCGAAACCGAAACTGAGAAAGACGTCACCCATCACCCCAGGACGATTCCCGAGACGCTATGGCCCTGGCAGCGTTTTCTGCTGGCGACGCTGCTGTTCCTGGACGTGACCGTCGTAGGGTTCTTGTTCCTGGTGATCCTGGGCCGATTTCAGTTCCGCTGAGGGGCCGGGATCAGCTCAACAGCGTCTTCACTACCCGCCGCAATTCCGCCACCAGAGGCGATTCCGGCTGGCTGAGCACGGAAGGTGAGCCGCGGCGCAGGACCAGGGCCTGGGTCTCGTCGTAGGGCAGGCGCGTGCAGATTGGCGCCGGCAGGGCGCGTTGCAGCGCCTCCAGCGGCGGATGAGCGCCGGGGCGAAGCGTGTTGAGTACGATCAACATGCGTTCGTGGACATTTTCCAGCAATTGCAGCGTGCGGATAGCGGTCTGGATGCTGGGCGGTTCGTCGCTGCTGACCATGACCAGGCGATGGGCGCGCTCAAGGGTGAGCTGCGCGGCCGCGTCCAGCGTCGGCGGCATGTCCACGACGATGAAGCGAGAGTTACGCCCTAGCAATTGGAACAGGGCGTCGAGCGATACGGCGTCCAGTCCTTCTCGTCGCAGCGGCAGTGGTGGCGAGGCCAGCAGTTTCAGCCCCGAATCGTGACGTTGCATCAAACTTTCGGTGGTAAGCCCCGGATTTTCGAGCAGAAAGCCCCAGTGTCGCACCGGTTTCAGCCCCAGGAACAGCGCAGCATGTCCCGAATTGGGGGAGAGATCCATGAGCAGGGTCTGCCCGACCTGCTGGAGCAAGAGCGCGAGGTTGACCGCCACGGTCGTTTTGCCCACGCCGCCGGCCAATCCCATCACCCCCACGATGAGCGCCCCGCCTTTGGAGGGCGTCTTTCCGAGCAGCTCGTTGATCTTTTCCAGCAGGACGTTGGTCTCCACGGGTTTGATCAGGAACGTGTCGGCGCCGGCTTCTGCGGCGACGCGGCGGTCTATGGGCTGTCCGCGTGCGGTCAGAACGATGGTGCGGATATGGGCGGTGGTAGGATTGCCGCGCAAACGCCGGATCACATCATAGCCGGTCATGTCCGGCATCATCACATCCACAATCGCCAGATCAGGCCGCTCCGAAAGTGCCAGAGCCAGGCCCGTTTGCCCATCGGCGCTGAGCAAGACTTCATGCTTGCCCCGTTCCTGCAGGATGATCTTCAGCAAGTCCAACATCTCGGCGCTGTCGTCAATCACCAAAATGCGTGCCATGGCGGTCTCCTTGCTGTGAAAATGGACGCGAAAGAGGGCTGTTAAAGGGACTGCAAGCCCAGGAAGCTGATCTGTGACTTATTGATCAACGCTGCGGCGCCCTGAAAGTTCAAATCGGGCTCGAAGGTGACGTGTGCGGTCACATCTACCACGGTCAGGAAGCGCTCGGTAGTGGAGGAGAGCAGCACGCGCGGGTCGAGTCGCCCTGGCAGGCGCAGAAAGCCCTGCAGGTCGAAGAAGGGCAGGGTGAGGAAAATGGGCACCAGCTGCAGGCCGAGGTAGCTGCCGTATTTCTGATCGCGCCTCAGTGTGTCGTTCAAGTCCATGGAAAGCACAAACGTCAGGGCGTCTTTGACGATGATGGCCACTGGATAGTTGCCGGTGATCTCGCCTGCCTGTCTGATGGAGGAAACGTAAGCGTTCTCGATCGCCAGATAGGAGGTCGTGTTATCGTAGATGGCGTCACCCAATGAACGCTGGCGGGCGTCGTAGGCGCCGGAAACACGATACCCATCCGCGAAGAAGTCGGCGACGATGGTACTGTGCTGTCTGCGTTCCATGGAGTCCTCCTCAGAAAATAGAATCTCGGAAAATAGAATCCGTGCCCAGGTGCCCACGTTCGCAAGTGCCCACGTTTGCACGCTCGCACGGTCACACGTTCACACGGATTACCTGCCGTCTGGTCAGGGCTTCCAGGTGAAGGTGCGCAAGGGACTACGTTGGCCAATGAGCGTATACACGGGCTCGGTTTC
>JAGPHL010000036.1 GCA_018055515.1 Anaerolineae bacterium | reverse complement strand
GCTCGTCCTCCACCGTATAGGAGCTGCCGTAAGTGTTGCAGCCGGCGTTTCCGCTGACTGCGCCATCCTCGAAGTGCAGCGTCACGACGCTTTCGGGGATAAGGTCCGCGCCGTTCAGGCGCACCAACGTCCAGCTCGTGCGGTTCAAATCCCCCGCCGAGGCTTTGGCGACGGCGCATCCCGACAGCAACATCAGCACTGCGACAGCGATTAACAGGTTTTTCATTTTGTTGGCCTCCTTGGGCTTTAGATTTTGTGTGACCCGGATTACAGACGCGCGCCTCGATGTTTTTGTTCCCTGCAGGGACCAGGCCTTTATGGGGACAATTTCCTCTGCGTGCTTCGCGCCGTTGCGGTCAAGATTCAGAGCAGGGTGCACGCTCTGCAAAGCAAATCCGGCGGGAAATAAAGCGCGAACGGTTGACAAATCGCTGGAGTTGTGTATACTTTGGCCTGCTAGCGGTGGAGCCTGCACTGACGTGAGCGAAGGGCGCGGAGCTTAACTGGACTCAAGACAGGTGGGCGAATTCTTGACCCTGCTGATGGCGGTGCTATAATGATGCAGCGCCGACGTAGCTCAATCGGCGGAGCATCCGCCTTGTAAGCGGAGGGTCGTGGGTTCGATTCCCACCGTCGGCTTTAAATTCGGGCAGATACCCAAGTGGCCAAAGGGGGCTGACTGTAAATCAGCTGGCTGACGCCTTCGGTGGTTCGAATCCGCCTCTGCCCACTCAGACACCGGCCCATGTAGCTCAGCAGGTAGAGCACTTTCTTGGTAAGAAAGGGGTCCTCGGTTCGAATCCGAGCATGGGCTCAGAGAAAGGGCTCTTTCTCGATATTGCAATTTGAGGCGATGCACAATGGCAAAGAAGACGAAGGCAATACGGATGGTGCTCACGCTGGCCTGCACGGAGTGCAAGGAGCAGAATTACACCACCCAAAAGAATCGGCGTAACGATCCCGGGCGCTTGGAGATCAAGAAGTACTGTCCGCGCTGCCGGCGTCATACGCTGCACCGTGAGACCAAATAAGGTTGAAGTAGGCGAGTAGCTCAACTGGCAGAGCAACGGTCTCCAAAACCGTAGGTTGCGGGTTCGATTCCTGCCTCGCCTGCCTGATTTTTGAACTTCAAGACACCGTCGCCTCTGGGACGGTGTCTTGAAATGTCAGGGCAAAGTACGGAGGGACGCATGACGGACCAGGAAAAACAGGGGAAACAGGAAAAGAAAGAGGCGCCGAAGAAGGCCAATCCGGTAGTGGAATACCTTCGCGATACGCGCGCGGAACTGAAAAAGGTGCATTGGCCCGATCGGGAGGAAACGCTGAATCTGACTGGGATCGTGTTGGCCTTTACCCTGGGGATGGCCATTTTCCTGGGGCTGTTGGACCTGGTTTTCGTGCGGATGTTGGGCGGTATTATCACGCAAAGCGTATGGGCTTACGTCATCACCGCCGTGGTGCTGGCAGCGATTGTGGTCGCGGCGGTGTTCATCAACCGCAGTGAAGAGGGCTGAGTCGGACCAGTCGGCTAACGCTTGGTAGAGGCACACGCATGGATGAGGATTATCCGTTCGAGGACGAGCAGCTGCTGAACGACGAGAAGGACGATAGCGGCGATTTGTTTACGCCTATCGCCGGCTTTGAGGACGTGGCGCTGCCTACCGATGATCTCCTGGCGCGCTTTGGTCTGGAGTCTGATGAAGTCAAGACTCTGGATGAATTGCCGCTGCCGCTGTTGGAGCTGGAAGAAGAGGAGGAGTCGTCGGAGAAGCCGGCCGAGCGGGCCGAGGAGGAAGCGGTCGAACCCGAAAGCGAGCTGGCCGCGCCGACGGAGATGTTGCCCCCGGTTCCCGGCTCCGGCGAGCTGCTCCCCGATCCTTTTGCCGAGCGGGAGGAAGAACAGGCAGTGGCCACGGATGAGCGCGCCTGGTACATCATCCATTGCTACTCCGGCTACGAGCAGAAGGTCAAATCCAACCTTGAACAGCGTATTGACTCCATGGGGATGCAGGAGTTCATCTTCCAGGTCGTCGTGCCGACGGTCGAGGAGATCGAAATCAAGGAGGGGAAGCGCCGCACTGTGGAGCGCTGTCTGTATCCCGGCTACATCATGGTGCAGATGCACCTTACAGACGACTCCTGGTACGTGGTGCGCAATACCCCCGGCGTGACCGGCTTTGTCGGCATGGGCAATGCCCCCGTTCCGTTGCGCTCCGAGCAGGTGCAGAACATCCTGCGGCGCATGGAAGCTGCCGCCCCGCAGGTGCGGGCGACTTTCAAATCAGGGCAGAAAGTGCGCATCATCGAGGGCCCGTTTGCGGATTTTATCGGCGTCGTGGACGATATTGACGAGGAGCGTGCTAAAGTGCGCGTGCTGGTCTCTTTCTTTGGTCGCGAGACGCCGGTGGAGTTAGATTTCCTGCAGGTGGAAAAGGTTTAGAGGTCTCATTAAGCGCCTGGGATTAGTCCCCCAGAGATGTAGGGAGTTAGATAGATGGCAAAGAAAAAGCAAGTCAAAGCAGTGGTGAGGCTGCAAATTCAGGCCGGTAAAGCCAATCCCGCGCCCCCCGTTGGCCCGATATTGGCGCCGCATGGTGTCAACTTGATGGCCTTCGTCAAGGAATACAATGCGCGCACTGCGAGCATGGTGGGCACCGTGGTGCCGGCCGAAATCACGATCTACAAAGATGGATCGTTCTCTTTCGTGTTGAAATCTCCCCCCACTCCTGAATTGTTGCGCAAGGCCGCCGGCGTCCCGCGTGGGTCTGCTGAGCCCAATCGCGCCAAGGTCGGCAGTATCACCAGAAAACAACTGCGTGAGATCGCCGAACAGAAGTTGCAGGATCTGAACGCCAATGATCTGGAAGCGGCGGAGAAAATGGTCGCGGGCACGGCCCGCAGTATGGGTATTGTGATCGAAGGCTGAGATCACACCGCCCCAGTGGAAGGGTCACCAATCCCGCTATTACCACGAGGAGTGTCAGCATGACAAGACGAGGAAAGAAATATTTAGAGGTAGCGCAAAAAGTGGAGCCCACGAAGCTCTACAGCCCGGAAGAGGCGCTCAAGCTGGCCAAAGAGGTCAGCTATGTTACCTTCGATGCCACGATCGAGCTGCACTTGCGGATGGGGTTGGATCCCCGCCGCGCGGATCAGCAAATCCGTGGCGTGGTGGGCCTGCCTTACGGTTTGGGCAAGCAGGTGCGCGTGCTGGTGTTCGTTACCCCCGATCTGGTGCAACAGGCCCGCGACGCCGGCGCGGATTTCGTCATCAGCGATGATGATGGCATCAAGCAGATTCTGGACGGTTGGACGGATTTCGACGTCGCCATTGCCGTGCCGCAGATGATGCCCAAAGTCGGTAAGTTGGGACGGGTGTTGGGTCGCCGTGGCCTCATGCCCAATCCCAAGACGGGGACCGTCGTACAACCTGAAGACCTGCCGCGGGCCCTCAAAGATGCCAAGGCCGGCCGTGTGGAATACCGCCTGGACCGCACAGGCAACATTCATCTGCCGATCGGCAAGGCCAGCTTCCCTACGGAGCATCTGGTAGGCAATCTGGCCGCGATCATGGAGACCATTCGCCGCGTCAAGCCATCGGGCGCGAAGGGGGTCTACGTGCGTCGCATCACGGTCGCTCCGACCATGGGCCCGGGCATCAAGATTGATCCGACCGTGGCTCTGGCCATGGAGAGCTCGCTCTAACCCGAGGTTTTAGGGGGACTACGCCCCCTGTCTCTTCAGACCATCCGTGTCTGCCGAAGACAGCAGGTGCGCCCAGGCGCTTAATGTCCTGCCGAGGTAAGACCAGACGAATCTCTTCCTTATAGAGGAGAACTGGGCCTTACGTCGGTGGACGCAGGGCTCAGTTTTTTTTGTGGCGGTGGTTGTAAAGTGGGTTGTCCGCCGTCATGCGGATGAGACCCGATGAGTTCCGGTGAATCCGGGTGAGGAGGTGATAAGGGTTGGCTATTTCACGCACGCGAAAAGAAGAGCTGTACCAGGAATATGCCGAGCAGTACCGCAAGAGTGATGGCATCATGCTGGTGCACTATCATAACCTGACCGTCAGTCAGATGCAGGCCATGCGCCGTCGTGCCCGGGAACAGGGAGGGCAGATCTTCGTGGTCAAAAACACGCTGCTGCAGAAGGTTTTGCAGGAGCACGGTGTGAAGACGTCCACGGATCTACTGACTGGCCCGACCCTGGCGGTGTTCTGTCACCAGGGGATTCAGCCGCTCGCCAAGCTGCTCAACGATTTCGCTAAGGAGTCCGAAGAGGGGCAGTTTGTGGTGCGGGGGGCCGTGTTGGAAGGGCATATGTACAACGCCGAGCAGGCTGTGCGCCTGGCGGACATGCCCAGCCGTGAGCAGCTGTTGGCGCAGATTCTAGGAACCATCAACGCCCCTGCCAGTCAGGTGGTGGGAGTGGTTGCCAGCGGTGTGCGTCAGGTTCTCAATGTCTTGCAGGCTTATGTGGATAAGTTGGAAGGCAGCGCGCCTGCCGAAATGGCGGCTTAGGCTGCCTTTCTGTTTCAAATCAATTCCATCAATTCAATGAGGTGTAGAGAAAATGGCTAATTTAGAAAATTTGGTTGAGGAAATCAGCGCCCTGTCGCTGATGGAAGCTGCCGAGCTCGTGAAGATGCTCGAGGCGAAGTTGGGCGTCAGCGCGGCTGCGCCCGTGGCGATGATGGGCGCTATGCCCATGGCTGCCCCCGCGGCTGAGGCCGAGGAAGTCGAAGAGCAGACCGAGTTCAACGTCGTGCTCAAGGACTTCGGCCCCAAGAAGATCGAGGTGATCAAGGTCGTCCGCCAGCTCACGAACCTGGGCCTGAAGGAAGCCAAGGAACTGGTCGAGAGCGCTCCGGCCAATGTCATGGAGGGCGTGTCGAAGGAAGTGGCGGAGGACGCCAAGGCCAAGCTCACCGAGGTCGGCGCGGTCGTCGAGCTCAAGTAGTCTGTCGTGCGATTTCGCACCCGTCCAGCCCCACCCAACCCAGGGTGGGGCTGTCGTGTTTGGCGCTTTGCTCGCTTCATGCTATACTACGACAATTATGCAGATAGGCCCCTGGTTTATCCTGAAATATACGCTGCGGGTGTTGGCCGGCTTGCTCGCCGGCGTGATGACGGTGTGGATCTTGGGCTGGCGGCAACACCTGGAGCCTCGCCGACTGACGGCGCTCGTGTGGATTGCCTTGCTGGGCGCGCTGTTGGGCGGACGGGCGAGCTACGTGGCGCAGCACGCCGCGTATTTCGCTCAGCACCCCGTTGAAGCGGGCTTGCTGTGGCGGGTGGGGGGCCTGGATGGACCGGGGGCCTGGGCCGGCGGTCTGGCGGCGGCGACGCTCTGGTCCTGGCGCGCGCGTTTCCCTTTGTGGCAGACGTGGAGCCTCCTGGCACCCTTGGGATTGCTCCTCGCGGCGGGGGAATGGTGGGGATGCGGCGATGTGGGCTGCGCCTGGGGCCGCGAGGTGACGACCACCGTGCCTCTCTGGCAGCGCTGGCTGGTGCACGAAACGCCTGACCTGTATCACACTTTTGCGCCCCGCTACGCCGTGCCGTGGCTGGCGGCGGGGGTCGCGGCGCTCGTGGGCGGACTGGCGGCGTTGTGGCCGCGTCATGCTATCGGTGCCGTGGCGCTGTACCTGGCGGGCATGGCCGCGTTGACATTGCTGCGCGCAGACCCGGTACCCCTGGTGGGGAACCTGCGCCTGGACACCGGGGCCTACGCCCTGCTGGCCCTGACCTGCGGCCTGATAGCAGGGCACACTTATCGCAACTACGGAGATCATCCATGAGCGAAGTTATCTTGAAGCCTCAGGAATCGGCGGAACAACGCCTGGTGGATCAACTCATGGCGGCTCTCAGGCCGCTGATGCGGCTCGACGCGGTGCGCACGTTGCGAGGCGGCGATGCACCCGTGGTAGAGTTCATCGGGCAGGTGTATGATCCCCAGGACGAAGAGGCTTTCGATCGGGTGATGACGGAGTTCGAGGCGCTGGGATACCTGCCGTTTTTGACGGAGGAGCAGGGGGAGCACGTGCTCCAGGCCATCCCGCACGTAGTGGATCGGCGGACGGGCAAGCCGTGGGTCAACGTGATCTTCTTCATCCTCACCGCGTTTTCGGTGTTATTCATCGGCGCGCTGAACGAGGGAGTTGATCCTACGGCCAATTGGCGCACGTTGGTGAAGGGGTTGCCGCACGCGGCGACGCTGCTCAGCATCCTGACTATCCACGAACTCAGCCACTATTTCGCCGCGCGGCGCTATGGCGAACCGGCGAGCCTGCCCTATTTCATACCGGTGCCGGTGTGGCCTCTGGGGACGATGGGCGCGGTCATTGTGCAGAAGGCTCCCCTCCGTAACCGGAAGGCCGTCTTTGACCTGGGAATTTCGGGGCCGCTGGGCGGGTTGGTCGTCGCCATTCCTCTGCTGATCGTGGGCCTGCTGCTCTCGAAAGTCGCGCCCTTGCCGGCGGGCGGCTATGCCATGGAAGGCAACTCGATCCTCTATTACCTGATCAAGTGGCTCATTTTCGGGCGACCCTTGCCGGCGGGCGGGATGGACGTGATTTTGCATCCCATCGCCTTTGCGGCGTGGGCCGGGCTGCTGGTGACCGGGCTGAACCTGCTCCCCGTGGGACAGTATGACGGCGGGCATGTGGCGTATGCGATGTGGGGACGTAAGGCGTGGCTCGTAGCGCGCGGCGTGGTGATGGGGATGTTTGCCTGGGCCGCGTTTTTGCTGTTCACCGGGCGCGACATCGGCATGACGTGGGCGCTGTTGGGCATCCTGGGGCTGACCATGGGATCACGCCACCCGGCGCCGCTCAACGACCTGGCGCCTCTCGATCCTACCCGCAAGCGGATTGGATGGGCCATGGTCGTGTTGCTGGCGTTGATCCTGGTGCCCATCCCGTTGACGCTTGTGCCGTGAGACGATGGCGCGCATCGGCATTGACGCGAGCCGCGCGGTCAGCGCGGCGCCTACCGGCACCGAAGCTTATTCGTATCACCTGATTCGGGCGCTGTTGCCGCTGCTTCCCGCCGCCGAGGTGCGGCTCTATTGCCGCGAGCAGCCGCCTGCCGCGGCCTTCCCTGGCGCGGAGCTGCGCGTGATCCCCTTTCCCCGGCTGTGGACGCACGTCCGTCTTTCCTGGGAAATGCTGCGCCATCCGCCGCGCGTCCTTTTCGTGCCGGCGCACGTCCTGCCGCTCTTTCGCCCGCGACGCACCCTCGTGACCCTCCACGATTTGGGATACCGCTTCTTCCCCGAAGCGCACCCGCGCGGCCAACGGCTGTATCTGGAGCTCAGCACGCGCTGGAACGCGCGCGTCGCCTCGCACATTGTGGTGGACTCGGTCGCGACGCGCGACGCGCTTCTGGCGAGCTATGGCGTCCCAGCGGAGAAAGTCACCGTGGTGTATCCCGGCTACGAGGCAGACTTGCAGCGCGTCGAGGCGCCGGAGGAACTGGAGCGCCTGCGCGTCCGTTATGGCGTCGAGCGTCCCTACATCCTCTACCTGGGGCGGATTCAGCCCCGCAAGAATCTGGCGCGGCTCGTCGCCGCCTTCGGGCAGGTGCGGACGCGACATCCCGACCTGCAGCTGGTCCTCGCCGGACCGCCCGGCTGGTTCGTTGACACGGTCCGTGCGCAGGTGCAGGCGCTGGGACTGGAACAGAGGGTAGTGTTTCCCGGCTATGTCGCTCCTGAGGACAAAGCGGCCTTGCTTTCCGGGGCGCGGTTGTTCGCCTTCCCCTCGCTCTATGAGGGTTTTGGCTTTCCGGTGCTGGAAGCGCAGGCCTGCGGGACGCCCGTCCTCGCTGCGGCGACCTCCAGTTTGCCGGAAGTGGCGGGTGATGGCGCGCTGCTGGTGGATCCTCTGGACACGGAGGCGCTGGCAGCGGGGTTGCTGCAGCTTCTGGAAGATCCGGCCTTGTGTCAGAGGCTGGTCGCGCGCGGGAAGGAAAATCTGGCACGCTTTTCTTGGGGACGCGCCGCGCAACAGACGGCAGCGATTTTGCAGCAGCTCGCGGCCTGAGAGAGCAGCTTTTGGGGATGTTATCCCAATTTATCCCAAAATTATCCCAAGCCTTTTGGGATAATTTACAAGAGACGCCTCGAAAATACTTCGTCCATGCTGCCGCCCTGGGAAAACCGGCGGGCCTGAAGGGCGCCGTCGCCAGAGGCCAAAGAGCTCCCTACCCGGCGGCTACAGCACTTGACTTTGTTTCCCGCTGAAGGATTCGACCTGCACGCGCACCAGCGTCGCCCGCGCCAGGGAAGCCTCGTTGTCGAAACGCTGTTTGACCGGTTCGGGATCCGGCTCCAGCTGCTCGATCATCAACATCAGCGCCGCGCGCTTGACCGCCGGGTCTTCGATCACGAAGGCGCTGCCGCGGAATTGTACGGTGCGGAAGGCGTGATCACACTTCCCCGGCAGATAGCCGTGATCCTCCATGATCTGTCCCCACACGGTGGGATTGGCGCGGAGATAGGCCATCTTGCGCCCCTGCGCCGCGCAGTGGAAGTAGAAGCAGCGCGCGTCAGCATCGAAGGCATAGTTCACGGTCGCCAGATACGGTTCATCCTGATGGCAGAAGGCCAGGGTCATATATTTCTGCCCGCGGATGATTGCCAGAAGGGTCGCTTCATCGGTGATGGCTTTTTCGGCCCGCCGCAAGTGGTACTGCATCATGGGGATTCCTTCCGTAAGCGCTGCAGGGATCAACGCAAGATGTAGTACGTGCCGCGCTTGGCGCCGACCTTGAGCAAGACGCCGCGCTCGACGAGATCAGCAAGATCCAGGCGCAGCGTTTCCGGCGAGACCTCGGGGCAGAGGTCCTGATAATCGCGATTGGTGATGCGCCCATGGCGTTGGATGAACGCCAGCGCCTTGTCCTGCCGCTCATTCATGGTGAGGCGCACGCCACTCACAGGGGGGCGCTCCACCACATTGCGGAAAATCACGGTGAAGGAGAACGGCGTCTCCCGAAATTCCGGCGGCGGATGTCCGGCGTTGATCATCGCTTCGATCATCACATCCACGCCCAGGCCCAGCTCTTCGATGTAACGCCATTGGAACAGTCCATTGACGATGCGGGGATTGCGGGAGAAATGCTCTTCCACGATGTTGTCCAGGGTGATGAAGCCGGGCAATCCGCCGGGGCTGATGACCTCGAGCCGATCGGCAAACATGCGCACCTCGATGCCACGCCCGTGCAACCGATAGTCGCGGTGGGCCACCGCATTGACCAGCGCTTCGCGGATGGCCGTAGGGGGATACAGCCACATTTCCTCGCGTTGCAGCGAGCGCACGATGGCCCCGCGCCGTAGCTCCTCCTGCAAGATCTCCCACGTCCGTTGGATGATCTGCGGCAAGGCGCCGTTGATCTCCTCACGCCGTCCGTAACCGGCCATCCCCGTCTCCTGACGTAAATTCACGCCCTCGAAGCGCACGAAGGTAAGGCCGCTGTGCGGGATGAAACTCTGGGGATGGCGTCCAAACAACAGCAGGCCGGCGATCGTCGGGACTCGCTCCGCTGTGAGCCAGCCCATGTCCACGAGGAAATCTTCCAGGGGCTGGGTGAGCGGACGTCCCTGTCGTTCCTCCCACTTGCCGACGAATTCCTCCAGCAAGTGTTCGTCGAGCTCGGCGCGAACGGCTCCTGGCGCGGCTTCAGCCTCGTAGTCGCCCACCGAGCGCGTGCTGGCGAGCTGCCGCACCTGCTCGCCGCGCAGCGGACGGTTCTCCGCGCCGGTTCGCACCAGCACCCGGCCATCCCGCAGGGTGTGCAGCTCCGGGCTGCGGCGGATGTGTCCTACGAAGATGAACGCGCCGCCCGCTTCGGTCTGCTGCCATTCGACGACTATCGGCGGGTGACACAGCGCCTCGGCCTGCTGAAATACGCCGTTGATTTCCTCAGGGTAAATGTCGCCTGTAGGCTGCCCCTCCTCGCTCAGGCCGAGGTACAGCGTGCCGCCATCCGCATTGGCGAAAGCCACCATGGTCTCCGCGAGCAGTTCTGGATTTGCTTCCGGCAGCAGCGCGACGAGCTGACTCGAGCTAAGTTTTTCGGCTAAAGGCATCGCTGGCTCCTTCGAAAATAGAGAGCCGTGAGCCGTGAGAGGAGAGTCGTCGTAGACTCCGCTCGCGACTCACGCCTCACGTTACGCTTTGGCGGCAGCGGGCGGGGGGACGACGTCCTCTTTGATGCCATTCGTGGCGGCCGCCGCGCCGTTGTTCTCGGCTGCCTCCTCCGGCAGACGCGCCACCGAGGCCACGCGATCCCCTTCCTTGAGGTCAATCAGCTGCACGCCCTGGCTGTAACGCCCCATCTGGGGAATATTGGCGACGCGCGTGCGGATGACGATGCCATTTTGGGAGATGAGGGTGATTTCATCCCCCGGCCGCACCACTCGCGCCGCCGTCACGGGGCCAGTCTTGGCGGTGACGTTGTAGGCGCGCACGCCCTTGCCGCCCCGGCCTTGCGTCCCGAATTCCTCCAGCGCGGTGCGACGCCCGTACCCATTCTCCGAGACGATGAAAAGATCGCCGCCCGGCTCGACGACTTCCATGCTTGCCACGTTGTCTTGAGGGGCCAGCTTCATGCTGGTGACGCCGCGGGCATTGCGTCCCATCGGGCGGACCTCTTGCTCGTTGAAACGGATGCCCTGCCCTTGCTCGGTGACCAGGATCACGTCATCGTGTCCCTGGGTGAGCCGTGCCCATCCCAGCACGTCGTTATCCTCCAGGGTGATGGCAATCAAGCCGCTGGGGCGCACCGTGACGAACTCGCTCAACGCCATGCGCTTGATCCAGCCCTGGCGCGTGACCATCGTCAGAAAATGGCGCTCGTCAAAGGTCCGCACCGCCACGACGGCGGTCACCCGCTCGGAGGGATTGAGCGCCAGGATCCCGGCGATGAGCGATCCCTTGGCGGTGCGATCTGCCTGGGGAATCTGGTAGACCCGCTCCTGATAGACCTTGCCGTGGTCGGTGAAGAACAACAGCGTGTCGAGCGTGTTCGCCGCGAGCAGATAGACGATGGCGTCCTCGTCGCGCGTCGTCATGCCGATCACGCCCCGTCCGCCGCGTCCCTGCGCCTTGTAAACCTTCGTGGGCATGCGCTTGATGTAGCCCCGTTGGGTGATGGGGATCAGGACACGCTCTTCGGTGACGAAATCTTCCTCGTCCAACTCGTCGCCGGCCTGATGCTCGATGTGCGTGCGGCGGGGGTCAGCATAGCTTTCCTGCAGAGCGAGCAGTTCCTCGCGGATCACGGCTCGCTGGCGCAGCGGCGAGGCCAGCAGATCTTCCAGATAGGCAATCTGCTTGAGCAGTCCTTCATATTCATCGAGCAGCTTCTGGCGCTCCAGCGCCGTCAGCCGTCGCAACTGCATGTCGAGAATCGCCTGCGCTTGCGTCTCGGTGAGGGTGAACCCTTCCATGAGGCGCGTGCGAGCCGTCTCCACGTTGGGGGATTCCCGAATGGTGCGGATGACCTCGTCGAGATGATCCAGCGCGATGAGCAGCCCTTCCAGGATGTGGGCTCGCGCCTGCGCCTGCCGCAACTCGAAGCGGGCGCGGCGGACGACGATCTCGATGCGGTGCTCCAGGAAAATGAGGAGCAGGCGCTTGAGCGGCAGGATGCGCGGCTCATTGTTGACCAGCGCCAGCAGCTGCACGCCAAAAGTGGATTGCAGCGGCGTGAACTTGAACAGGCGATTCAACGCCTTCTGCGGTTGGGCATCTCGTTTGAGCTCGATGATGATCCGCATCCCGCGTTTATCCGACTCGTCCCGTAAGTCGCTGATCTCCTCCAGTTTCCCACTGCGCACCAGCTCCGCAATGCGTTCCAGCAGGCTCGATTTGTTGAGCTGATACGGGATCTCGGTCACCACGATGCGGAACCGATCGCCGCGCAGCTCCTCGATCTCCGCTTTGGCGCGCACCAGGAACTTGCCCCGTCCGGTAGCGTAAGCCTGGACGATGGATTCCCGGCCCATGATGATGCCGCCGGTGGGGAAATCCGGCCCCTTGATGAACTCCATGAGCTCTTCGACGCCCACTTCCTCCCGCCGATCCCAGTTGTCCAGCAAGTGGATGAGCGCCGCGACCGTCTCGCCCAGGTTGTGGGGCGGGATGTTCGTCGCCATGCCTACGGCGATCCCCGACGCGCCGTTGATGAGCAGATTGGGCAGCTTCGACGGCAGGACTTGCGGCTCCTGCAGCGTGTTGTCGAAGTTATCGCTCCAGTCCACCGTCTCCTTTTCGATGTCCATCAGGATTTCCATCGCCAGCTTGCCCAGGCGCGCCTCGGTGTAGCGCATGGCCGCCGGCGGATCTCCATCAATCGAACCGAAGTTTCCCTGCCCATCCACCAGCATATAGCGCATGGAGAAATCCTGCGCCAGACGCGCCATGGCCTCGTAGACCGCCGAATCGCCATGGGGATGGTACTTTCCCAAGACCTCACCGACGATGCGGGCCGATTTTTTGTACGGCGTGCCGGGACGGATGCCCATGTCGTACATGGCGTAGAGGATGCGGCGCTGCACCGGCTTGAGGCCGTCGCGCGCATCGGGCAACGCGCGCGCCACAATCACGCTCATGGCATAATCCAGATAGGCCGAGCGCATCTCGTGGTTGATGTCTATGGTGCGAATGGTTCCAGCAGCAACGGGCGCTGCAAGGGAGACTTCATCTTCCAAGGCCTGTTCTCCTCCAGTGGGGAACTGCAATCTCAGAAAAATAATTATACCTCAAAGAGCCGGGAGAGCGAACCCATCCGCCGGCGGGCGCAAAAATCCCCCAATTTCTCGAAATCTGGATTTTCCCTATTGACGGGGCCTTGCCCGTGTGTTAAAATACAGTCCGTCTGGACGAGGGAACCTTCCCCTCATTCCGACAGGCGACAAAGCAATCTTATGGGTGAGATTATTCTTTATGTATCCTGACAGCGAGATTCTTTTTCCACCACGGTGCATTTCCCAGCTACGCGACTTGCGCGGTCCCCAATGGCAACATCTGGTAGAACGTGTGCTGCATCTGCCGCTCAACCATGAGGAAGTGCTGGCGTTTGGCTTGCTGATGATCAGGTTGGGCAGCTGTCTGACCTGTGACCTTGACAGTTACCGCGCCTCACTGGGCTGTTGTACCTGCGCGCGGCGCACCATCAGCGGCTTCAAAGGGGACGATGAGGAACTGCTCGACCGCTATGACAAATCGCTCGTCGAGGTCCGCGCTTATCTCAGCAAAGGCGGCCTGCCCCAATCCGTGGAATTGATGCTGGCGGAACAGGTCCCTAGCGCGCCGAAAGGATTGCCCTGATGCGTCGTCGGTGGCCGATCGGAGCTCTCGTGATCGCCGCACTCCTGGGTGCGGCGATTGTGTTCCTGCCGTGGCGCGACGGGCTGTACGCGGTCACCGGCGAGGAGGCGGTGCTGCCCCAGCTGCGTGGAGGGGCGCAGTGGGCCTTCAACTGGACCCGCCCTCTGCCGCACACCGCCGATGATGTCCCGGTGGCTCCTACCGGCCCGGTTCCCTTCGGCGTCAACACTTTCCTCAACCTTGAGGTGGAGCCGGCGAAACGCGAGCGTTCGCTTCAGATGATCGCCGACGCCGGCTTCCGTTGGATCCGCCAGGAATTCGCGTGGGAGGACATTGAAATCCACGGCAAGGGCGACTTCGAGGATCGCCGTCATGAACCCTATCGCTCGGCGTGGGAGAAGTACGATCAGATCGTGGATCTGGCCGAGGCCTATGACCTGGGCATCATCGCGCGGTTGAGCAATCCCCCCGCCTGGTCGCGCGCGGTCGGCGATGAGGGGGGCACCTACGCCCCGCCCGACAATTTCGAGGACTACGCCGACTTCGTCGAGACGGTGGTGCGCCGCTACAAAGGCCGGATCCACTACTACCAGCTCTGGAATGAGCCGAACATCTACCCCGAATGGGGCAATCAGCCCGTAGATCCCGCCGCTTACACCCGCCTGCTCTGCCTGGCGTATGCGCGCGTTAAAGCGGTGGACCCCGAAGCCGTCGTCATCAGTGGCGCGCTCGCGCCCACCGATCAGCTGGGCACGTTGCGCCCCGACGGCGGCAACAACCTCATGGACGTGATCTTCTTGCAGCGGATGTATGACGCCGGCGCGCGGGAGTGCTTCGACGTGATGGCGCTCAACGACTACATGCTGTGGTCAGGCCCCAGCGATCGCCGGATGCGCCCGCACGTGATCAATTTCTCGCGCCCGCAATGGATTCGGGACGTGATGGTCGCCAACGGCGACGCCGCCAAGCCCATTTGGCTCACGGAGATGAACAGCAACACGGTTCCCGAAGGACTTCCCACCAATTTCGGGCGGGTGACGGAAGCGCAGCAGGCGCGCTACGCCGTTGAGGCTTTGGAGCGCGTTCAGCGCGAGTGGCCCTGGGTGGGGATGGTGGATGTGTGGTTCTTCAAGCGTCCCACGGACCTGGAGCGGGACCAATCGTGGTACTACTTTCGCCTCGTCGAGCCGGATTTCACGCCGCTGCCGGTCTACACCGCGTTGAAGGAGTATCTCACGACGCTGGAGCCGACGCTTTATCGCGGCTGGCATCCGGCGAACACCTGGCAGGCGACTTACGCGGGCGAGTGGCAACCCGCCGGGGATGAAGCCCCCGGCGCGCAGCAGGGTGCGCGCGGCGCGACGCTCTCGCTGACATGGGAGGGGCGTGCCTTGGAGCTGCACACTCAGGCAGATGGCGTCGTCCAGCTTGCGTTGGACGGCGACGCGCCTCAGGAAGTGGTCCTCACGTCAGAACCGCTGGTCGTGGGGCGGAGCTGGCTGCCGGAGCGCCATACCGCCACTCTTACCGTCGTCGAGGGGAAGGTCGTCATCACCGCCCTGCGCGTGCGCTGAAAAAGAGTCTTTGGGGGTCAGCTCCCGACAATGCCTGAAGGAGGCGCCATGTGCTGGTGCACGCCGGGCAAGCACAAAAATGTGAGTCGTGAGCGGAAGCTGCGACAGCTCTCTTCTCACGGCTCTCTATTTTCTGAGAAGACGGTCGTCCCGGTGAAGATCAGAGGTCGTCTTCGGGGGTAGGACGCCCGTAGAAGCAGAGCATCACGCTGCCGTATTGACGTTGATCGAAGAGCACGAGATGCTCTAACGGCAGCTCCTCGAACTCCACGGGGTGAATCTGCACGATGATCCACCCATCTTCTGCCAGCCACTCCATCTGCTGATCCAACCGCGACAGCGTCTGTTTCCACAAGCCCCGGTATTGCGGCGGCGCGACGTAGATAAAGTCAAAGGCGCCCGTTGTGGGCCGTCCCAGATATTGGAAGACATCCGCCTTGCGCACCTCGGCGCCGGTTTGCAGCCCCGTGAGGCTCAGGTTCTGGTGAATGGTGCGCAGCGCGGCTTCGCCCTGCTCCACGAAGACCGCGCGCGTCGCCCCCCGGCTCAGGGCCTCGATGCCTACCTGTCCCGTTCCCGCGAAGAGATCGAGGAACGTCGCTTCCTGCACGCTCTCGCCCAGGATGCTGAACAGCGCTGACTTGGCGCGATCGGTGATGGGACGGGTGCCCGGCCCCGGAACGGAGCGCAATGGACGTCCTTTGGCCTTGCCTGCTATGACCCGCATGGCAATTTCCTCTCACCCCGCGACGTGCGTCTCAGCGTCCGCCGGCTCCGCTGCCGGCGCGACGGGTTCCTCTGCGAGGGGGGCGTCCACCGTCATGGCGGTTGCCGGCTCAGCCGGCGCTGCGGCCTCGCTCGCGGGCCGCGCTTCGACGGTCGAACGAACGCGCGGCAGGCTCAGGCGGCTGATCCCGCCCAGCAGCAGGCCCCACAAGAGACCCCAGGCGCCCACGGCCAGCAGACCGAGCAGCTGCGCCACGAGCTGCGATTCCCCTTGCGCGAACAGGCCCGCCACACCGCGGGGGCCCGTCATGCCGTTCCAGCCCGCGCCAGCGCGGCCATCGGCGAAGAGGCCCACGCTCAACAGGCCCCACAGTCCTCCCGTCAGCCCCAGCGCGACCGTCGCGGCGCTATCCCGCAGGCGCAAGACGGCTTCGGTCACAAAAAGCATGAAGGGGAACAGCAGTCCCGCCAGGAGGCCCACGATCAACGCGGCCCACGGGGGAAGAAAAGCCGCGCCCGCGAGGATCGCTCCCCAACCCGCCGTGAGGCCTCGCGCCGCAAACAGCGGCTCGAGCTCACCGGTCGCGAGCCAGGCGTAGAGTTGCGAGGTGAAAACCGCTCCCGCCATCCCCAAGAACATGTTGATTGCGGCGCGGTTCCAGTCGAAGGTCGCGCCGTAGAAATGAAACGGCCCGGCGAGCGTCCAGCCAATCCAGCCAAGCCCCACGAAAAGCGCGCCGAGATTTGCCAGGAGGGGGGAATGCGCCGGCGGCGGGGCAGGGTTTCCCGTCAGCGGGCGGCGCGGTTGCAACAGCAGCACCCCCGCAGCGAAACTGGCCGGCAGCCAGAGCAACAACGCGCTGCCGCCATAATCCACAAAGCCGTGCCCCAGCCCCAGGGTGTGGCCCAGGTGTGCCAGCCAGCCGCCGCCCCAGACCCAGCACGCGGCCACCGGCGCTACGAGGGCGCCCGTCAGTGCGGCGGCGATGACGCTGAGCCAGCGCCGCGCCTCGGCGAGGGCCAGCGTCACCAGGAGCACCGCGCTCGCCATGATGGGCAGATAGCTCAGGAACAGTCCCAGCGCCGTCGGGGAAACGATCTCGCCGGCGTCCCAGGTGAGGGCGAAACCGCTCATGCCAAAGAGGCCAAAGTCGGCTTCCCTGCCGTAGAGGCGGCCCAGCCCCTGCAATCCCGGGTCGGGGTTGACGACATAAGCGCCGCCGAGGTGTAAGCCGTAGCCCAACGCCCAGTAGCCGATGACCGCGAGCGCCAGCGCCAGCGCCGCCAGCGGCGTGACGCGGCGCGCTTTGGGCGGCTCCAATCCGCCCCAGGTCAGCAGCAACACTCCAATGGGGATCAGATACCCCCAGAGCCAGTTGGTTTGCATAAAGTCACTCCAAGAATGGGATGAGCACGCGCCCTTTAGTTTACCAGACTCCGGCGAATCCGCCAATGGATGCTGGATGCTGGATACTGGATGCTTGTCACCCATTACCCATCACCCATTACCCATCACCCGTTACTGTATGCGGCCGCATGGTTCCAGGGGAAATAAAAGCGAGGCACAAAAAAAGCCCCTCAACCTCCGGTCACGTGGCGGATTCCCCGCCTGGCTTCGCTTGAGTCGCTCTTGGCGACTATGCCTTTTGGACCGATGTTGAGGAGCCTTTCTACTTTCATTATAGACAGGCCGGGGGCTTTGTCAATGGCACGAACGTGACGGCGCGCCGTGAATGGCCCCGGACGCCGCTCCTCTTGGCCTGCCGCCCGGCGACGTCGCAGCGCTGCTATCCCCGGTTGTTGGCGGGAAGGGGCGGCCTGACCGTGACCCGCTCCCCTTCGACGAGGACAAAATCCCCCGTGTGGATG
>JAGPHL010000035.1 GCA_018055515.1 Anaerolineae bacterium | reverse complement strand
TTACAATATTACACGTAATTCGATAGCAACTCTGTGGGTATACTTACAGGAGGTGGAACATGGAAGAGGAAATCAAGCCAGGCTCTGACAGTGGGGCTGAGCCGGGAACGCTGCCCGAGGGGGCGGCCTCCGAAGCGGAGGAACCGAAGAAGGCCGGCTCGCGTTCCTCAAGCGCCAGCTTCATGAGCGCTTTGGAGAAAAGCATGGAGTCCTTGAGCAAGACCCTGGCGACGGCTCTGGAGGATCGCGCCAACGTGGTGATGGTGCGGATCAATGACGACGCGCTGCGACATCTCGACATGCTCGTCGAGGCCGAGGTGACCAAGAGCCGCAGTGAAAGCGCCGCTTTCCTCATCAGTGAGGGCATCCGCGCCAATGAGGCGTTTTTCGCCAGGATCGAAGAAATCACCCGGCAGATTGCCGAACTGCGCGAGCAGCTGCGGCAGACGATGACGACCAACGAGTAGGTTTAGGAAAGGAGCAGAGGACGATGACGGATGAAACGACGGTGGAAACGACGGTGACGGCCTCCGAAACTTCTGGAGGGGCGACGAGCGGCGAGGCCTGGCGGCAGGTGGTAGACAGCACGGTGGCGCTGCTCGAGAACCTCGGCGAGGCGCTGGTGAAGAGCGCGCAGGACCTCTCGCAACTCATGGTGGTGCATGTGGACGACACGACGCGCGAACATCTCGACATGCTCGTGGAGGCGGAGGTGGTGAAGACGCGCCGCGAGGGGGTGACCTATCTGCTCCAGGCGGGGATTCAGGCCAAGAGTGACGCCTTTGCTCGCATCGCGGCTGCCCGTGAGCGCATCTCCGCGCTGCGCGGCCAGCTTCGCGAGGGCGCTCAGAACATCCACACGGCGTAACTGCATTTCGGCCACGGACTCCAGACGCAGGACTGCTGCCGATCGTCTGGGGTCCGTGGCCGCTTGTTATCCCGGCGGTTTTCTTTGCGGGGAAAGCACATTTAACCGCAAACGGCGCGCTTCAGCGCGGCTGTCGGGGTCAGGCCGGGGATTCCAGCCCCGGTTTACATGGAAGCAGAAGCCGCAAAAATGTCGCGCAGGGCCGGATACAGGCTGCGGTAGAGGGGATAGGCGCGGCGATATACCTCCACTTGCGCCGCGAGAGGGGTGACGCTGCCGGTGATCTGGATGGCGGCGTTACAGGCGGCAGGCACATCGGGCCACTGCCCCACCCCCACCGCGGCCAGCAAGGCGGCCCCGTAGGCCGCTCCCTCGGTAGTGTTGACGGTGACCAGCTCGGTCTCCAGCACCGAGGCGAGGATCTGCCGCCAAAGGGGACTTTTCGTCCCGCCGCCGGAAGCGCGTACTTGCCGAATCTCCCCCAGGCCCGCTTCCTGGATCAGCGTGAAGCTGTCTTTCAGGCCAAAAGAGACGCCCTCGATCAACGCGCGCGTCAGATGGCCGCGCCCGTGACGGAGGGTCAGGCCGACCCAGGCGCCGCGCGCCAGGGGATCGGGATAGGGCGTGCGCTCGCCGGTGAGGTAGGGCAGGAAGTGCAGCCCCTCGCTGCCGGCGGGAACCGTCGCCGCCTCGTCCAGCAGCTCGGTGAAGTCTTGCTGCGGCGCGAGGGCGTCCCGATACCATTGCAGGCTGCCCGCTGCTGAGAGCATCACCCCCATGAAATGCCACAGGCCGGGAACGGCGTGACAGAAGGCGTGCAGGCGACCTTGCGGCTCGATGAGGGCTGTGGGCGTGGTGGCGAAGACGACGCCACTCGTCCCGACGGTGAGCGCCACGACACCGGGCTCCACAGCGCCCACGCCGACCGCCTGCGCGGCCTGATCGCCACCGCCGGCTACCACCGGCGTGCCGACCCGCAATCCCGTGAGCGCCGCGGCTTCCGCCGTCACCGCGCCGGTGATCTGTGGGCCTTCAAAAGTGGGCGGCAGCCAGTCAGCCGGAATCCCCAGAAGCTCCAATACGGCGGCGGACCAGGTGCGCTGTTTCAAATCGAACAGCGCCGTGCCGGCGCCGTCGGCTTTGTCCATCGCGTAGACGCCGGTCAGGCGGTAGCGGACGTAATCCTTGGGCAGCAGCACATGCCGCGCCCGCGCGTAGACTTCGGGCTCGTTTTGCTGCACCCACAGGAGCTTGGGCGCGGTGAAACCGGTGAGCGCCACGTTGCCGGTGATCTGGATGAAGCGCTCGCGGCCCACGCGGCGGTGAATCTCATCGCATTGCGCCTGGGTGCGCTGGTCGTTCCACAGGATGGCCGGACGCAGGACTTCGCCCGCCGCATCGAGCAGCACCAGCCCGTGCATCTGCCCGGTCAGCCCGATGGCGGCGATGTCCGCCCCGCTGACGCCGCTTTCGGCCAGCGCCTGGCGGATGGCGCCCGACGCTGCCTGCCACCATTCGTGCGGATCCTGTTCGGACCAGAGGGGATGGGGAATCTGGAGGGTGTGCGGGCTGACAGCTGCTGCTACGACGTTCCCCCGCGCGTTGATCAGCAGCGCTTTGCTGCCGGTCGTCGAAATGTCGAGTCCCAGGAAATACTTCATGGTTGCCTCCGTTCTGGGAGGGAGCCGGGGCGTTCGCTTTCTACGGGGCAGAAGAAGACGCGCTGCGCGACGCTCATGCGTTCTGGCCCGACAATCTCGAAGTCGCCGCGCAACCGGATGTCCCCGGCGGAGCTGCCCACCAGCACCTCGATGCGTCCGGGCTCCAGGATGAGCTCGAAGTCGTGAGTATAGAACGCCAGCTGGTTCACCGGCAGGTGGAAGGTGACGCGCCGGCGTTCGCCGGGTTCGAGCGTCAGGCGCAGATAGCCTTTGAGCTCCTGGACGGGGCGCGGCACGCTGGCGAATTCATCCCGCACGTAGAGCTGCACGACCTCGTCGCCGCGGCGGGAGCCGGTGTTGCTCACCGTCAGGCTGATGGCGACTGTGCCGTCTACCGTCGCCTGAGCGGGCGTGATGCGCAGCTCCTCATACGCGAAGGTGGTGTAACTCAAGCCGTGCCCGAAGGGATAGAGCGGCTTCACGGATTCGTCCGTGTAGTCGCCGTACCAGTTGGAGCGCCCGGCGGAAGGTTTGTGATTGTAGTGGATGGGAAGCTGGCCGACCGCGCGCGGGAAGGTGAGGGGAAGTTTGCCGCCGGGGGCGATCAGGCCCAACAGCGCTTCGGCGATGGCGATGCCGCCTTCCTCGCCGGGAAGCCACGCTTCGAGGATGGCGTTGGCGCGTGCGGCCAGCTCCGTGATGGCGTAGGGACGCCCGGTGACGAGGACGACAACGACGGGTCTGCCGGTCGCCAGGATGGCCCGCGCCAGGTCGTTCTGGACGCCGGGCAGCTGCAGGGAGGCGCAATCGCGCGTCTCGCCGGTTGTGCAATGGGGCAGCAGGCCGGAGCGGTCGCCCAACACCAGCACTACGGCGTCCGCTTGCTCAGCGAGGCGCACCGCTTCCGCAAAGCCGCTGCGATCCGGGTCCAGATTGTCACACCCGCGCGCGTAGAGCACCTGTGTGGCCGGCGTGAGTAAGGCGCGCAGTCCCTCCAGCACGGTGGGGATGGGCGGCTGTGTGAGCGGATCCACCGGCGCGGTGGGGGCCCCCTCAAACTGGACAGCAGCCAGCTCGCGCTGCGAGGCGTAGGTGTAATCGCCCAGCAGGTTCCGTCCGCTGTGGGCATTGGGACCGATGACTGCGAGCGTCTTCAGGGGGCGTTCGAGCGGCAACACGCCGTCGTTTTTCAACAGCACCAGGCTCTTTCGGGCGATCTCGCGCGCCAACGTGCGATTTTCCGGCGCGGCGAAGATTTCCGCGACGTGTCCCTCCTCCACGTAGGGGGCGTCGAAGAGCCCGAGTTCGAATTTCAGCTGCAGGTGATGCCGCACGGCCTGCTGGATGGTCTCGAGCTCCAGTTCGCCGGCTTCCAGCGCCTGACGGAGCAGGTCGCTGTAGCAGACGGTGGTGGGGAGCTCCACCTCGATGCCGGCTTGCAGCGCCAGCACGGCGGCGCGGCGCAGGTCGGGCGCCAGCCGATGATAGGTGTGCAGCATGAGAATGGCCTCGTAGTCAGAGACGATCAGCCCCTCGAAGCCCAGCTCCTCGCGCAGCAGCCCGGTGAGGATCTGGCGCGACGCCGCGACGACTTCGCCATCCAGTTCGGGATAGGAATTCATGAGGGTGGCCAGGTGAGCGTCGCGGATGGCGGCCTGGAAGGGGGCGAGGAAGAGATCGTGCAGCTCGTACCGTCCCAAATGCACGGGGGCGCAGTTGAGTCCGCCCTCCGAGGCGCTGTGTCCGATGAAGTGTTTGCCGGTCGCCAGCACGCCCCCGGTGAGGGCGCTGCCTTGCAGCCCCCGCACGTAGGCCACGCCGAAGTGCGCCACGAGGGTGGGGTCTTCGCCGAAGGTTTCCTCGAGGCGGCCCCAACGCGGGTCCCAGGCCAGGTCGAGCACGGGCGCGAGGGCCTGGCGTGCGCCGATGGCGAGCAGCTGGCGGCGGATGGCCGTCGTCATGGCCTCGGCCAGGGCGGGTTCGAAGGTGCTGGCCAGGCCGATGGGCTGTGGGAATTGGGTTCCCTCGCGCACCATGGCGCCGCAACAGGCCTCCTCGTGGAAGATGGCGGGAATGCCCAGGCGCGTTTGTTCGACCAGATAGCGCTGCAGGGCGTTGGTGGCTTGCGCGATCTCTGCCGGGGGCAACGTGGAGTTGCCCCCTGGGCGGGTGATCTGGCCGATTCCCTGATGCAGGTGACGCTGCATCAGGGCGGGATCCAGGACGCCGTCGGTCTGCAATTCATGCATCCAGCAGGAGCCCAGCTGCGCCAGTTGTTCCTCCAGCGTCATGCGGGCCAGGAGAGCGTCTACGCGGTGTCGGAGTGCTCCAGCCATGAGAGCCACCTAGCGCACGCCGAGCAGCAGGTCAATTGTCAGCTGATCCAGGCGTTCGTAGTGCAGGCCGCGGCCAGCGAGGATCACGCGGTCAAAGGGCTGAGCCTTGAGGGCGGCGGCTTTTTCGGGCGTGTACGCGCCGCAGAAGGGCGCGAGGGCGCCGTCATCGGCGTTGATTTCGGCCAGCAACGCCTGGATTTCCGGATCGGCGTTGAAGCGGGCGGCCTTTTCCTTCAGGATGAGGTAGGTGCGCATACAGCCGCGCGCGAAGTCCTTCACGCCTTCCAGGTCCTCGGTGCGGTAGGCGTGCGCGTCGAAGTGCCGCGAGCCGGTGTAACCGACGTCCTCCAGGAATTTGACGAGGTAGAAGGCGGCCTTGATGTCGCGGGAGCCGAAGCGCAGGTCCTGGTCGTAGCGCCCCGGATACTGGTCGTTCAGGTCAATGTGGAAGAGTTTGCCCGCTTCCCAGGCCTGCGCCACGCCGTGCAGGAAGTTGAGGCCCGCCATGTGCTCGTGCGCCACTTCGGGGTTGACGCCGACCATTTCCGGGTGATCCAGCGTCTCGATGAAGGCGAGCATGTGCCCGGTGGTGGGGGTGTAGATGTCGCCGCGCGGCTCGTTGGGCTTGGCCTCCAGCGCGAATTTGAGGTCATAGCCCTGGTCGAGGACGTATTCGCAGAAGAAGTTCAGGGCCTCGCGGGTGCGTTTGAGGGCCTCGACGGGGCTTTTGGCGGAATCCGTCTCGGCGCCCTCGCGTCCGCCCCAGAAGACGTAGACTTGCGCGCCGAATTCGATGCCCAGGTCAATGGCGCGCAAGGTCTTCTGGATGGCGTAGGCGCGGACGCGGGGGTCGTTGCTGGTGAACGCCCCATCTTTGAAGACCGGGTCATAGAACAGGTTGGTGGTGGCCATCGGCACGACGAGGCCCGTATCGGCCAGCGCCTGGCGGAACTCGCGCTTGATGGCTGCGGCTTCGGCGGGGGTCGCGTCAATGGGGATCAGGTCATTATCGTGGAAGTTGACGCCGTACGCGCCGACCTCGCCGAGGAGGTACACCAGTTCGGCGGGGGTGCGGGAGGGCCGAACGGGCGCGCCAAAGGGGTCCGCGCCGCGCGACCCCACGGTCCACAGGCCAAAAGTAAACTTGTGTTCGGGCTTCGGGGTATAGTCAGACATGGGAAACTCCTTTATTGAGATGCATGTTGTGATTATTTTGCCAGCTCTACCTTGCCAGCTCTGTGCCGGCGGCAGAATTCAGAGCGTCAGGGTCAGCGCGCAGAGCCCTTTCTGATCCAGCGTGAAGGGGAGTGTCTGCGAGCCGAGGCGCAGCTCATAGTCACCCAGGAAGCCGGTGAAGGTGACTTGCCCTTGCGCGTCGGTTGTCATTGTCGTAGGCGGCAGCCACCATTCGCCTTTGATCAACGCCAGCAGCGCCTCGTAGGCGGGTTTGGGCGATTGGTCACGCCGCAATAGCCCGGCGGGGGCGTTCAGCCAGCCGCCATCGGTGAGATCCCACCAGGTGATGGCCTGCACCGCCGGATGGGCGAAGAGGGTTTTGTAGTGTAAGACGGCCTCTTCTGCCTGGCGTTGTTCTCCTTCGGGGGTGCTGGGCCATTCCTTTACCTGATAGTCGTTCAAATCCACGATCTCCGGCGGCATGAGCTCGCCGGAGAGGATCGTGGTCTCGGTGAAGGCGAGGGGCAGGTTGAAGCGCTCGAAAGCCGCGAGCACCTTGAGGGTGCGCTCGACGCCCCAATAGCCCTGATGCATGTGTGACTGGATGCCGATCATGTCAATATCAACACCTGCTGCCAGGCAACCTTCCACCAAAATATCGAACGCCGGGGAGACATCGAAATCATTCAGCAGCAGCGTGGCCTGGGGATTGGCGGCGCGCGCGGCCTCGGCCATCGCGCGGATGAGGCCGATGCGTCCCAGCTTTTGGCACAGGCGGGTGATGCCATTGGCGTAGCGATCGAAGATGGGCATGATCACTGCCTCGTTGACTACATCCCACTGGTCAACCAGGCCGGCGAAGGTCGAGACCTCACGGCGGATGCGGTTCAGCTGCGCTTGAAGGATCTCGTCGGTGTCCAGCGGCAGCAACCAATCCGGCGCGAGGGTGTGCCAGCACAGTGGATGTCCTTTGACGGTACAGCCGTGCTCATTATACCAATTTGCCAGATTGCGCAAACGTTCCGTCTGAGGCCGGCCGCGTTCCGGCTCGAAGCGCGCCCAATAAAACGGCAGGGTGGCCTGATTGAACAGGCGCAGAAAAGCCTCGTTGCGGCGTTCGGCCAGCTCTCGCGCCGGGCCTGTCAATTCGCCGTTGACCAACGCGAGGGTTTCCTCGCCCCAATTGGCGCCGAAGAGGAATTTGTGGCGCAGCTGTTGGAGGCGGAGCTCTTGGCCGACGATGGGTGCGCCGGCGTGAGTCAGGGTGAGGGTCACGGTCGCGGTGCGGTGTTGCCGGATGGCTGAATCAAGCGCGCTCATAAGGTTTCCTCGGAAAATGCGTAATGCGTAAGTGATCTCCTCAGAAAATAGAACCCGTGCTCACGTGCGCAGGTGCCTATGTGCCCACGTTCGCACGTTCGCACATTCGTTCGATGGTTCAGGGCAGATATATGCGGAAATTCCCACTCACCTGCAGCAGCGCCAGCATCGTAAGCAGGCCGTCGTAGTAGCGATAGGTTCCGGTGGGAAGCGGCAACTCCCAGAGGGCCTGGACAAACGGCTTCCCAATCTGTGGATCGGCGGCGAGGGCGGCCACGGCATTCGTCGCGATCAACCCCGACGAGCGGTGTCCCACAAGGGGCTGGCCGTCGAGGGTGTACTCGGCCTTGTAGGCGTCCAGCCCCTGCGCGGTGAAGAAGCTGAGCAGGCGATTGGCCTCTTCCCGATGCCACTCATCGGGCCGGAACCAGGCATAATCCACGCCAATGTTGGCGCCGACGCGGAAGGCATCATAGCGGAACTGGCCATGATCGGCGTCGTTGTAGGGTGTGCCGTCGAAATAGGAATAGTCGGGCGCCAGTCCCGTTTGAGGGTGAACCGCCGTTTTGAGGTAGGCGCGGCTTGCAGTCGCGGCTTCAGCCCAAAAGGCGTTGTCTTTGTCGGCCCAGCGTGCCCAGAGTTCGTAGTAGTGGGGCATGTGGTACGAGGGGTCGGTGAACGAGGAGTTCTTCCCCAGCATCGGCACGAAGACGACCAGTTTGGTCTGGGGGTCGAAGAGGTTGGTAGCGAGGCTGCCGCCCAGCTGGTCGGCGTGCAGGGCGACGTCGAGGATGGCCTGGGCCTCGGCGCGGTAATTGGTGATGCCCTCGCCGCTTCCCCACCGCGCGTCGGCAAAAATCAGCGCGGTGATGAACCACACCTCGCCATCCGAGGCGGGGTTAGCGTGAAGCTGCGTGCCATCGGGTTTGCAGTGCCAGGCGAAATAGCCTTTGTAGCCTCCTTCGGTCTGGTACATGTAGGTCTTGGCCCATTTCCAGAGGCGGTCGAATTCTTCCTTCTTATCCAGCTGCACGGCGATCATCATGCCGTAGGACATGCCCTCGCTGCGCACATCGTCATTGCCGGTGTCAAGGATGTAAGCCATGTCATCGCCCACCGGATAGTAGACGCGCTCGCGGTATTCGTCGCCATAGAAGAGCTGCTGAAAAGCGGCCTCGATTTTCGCCTGGATCTCGGCGTCGGATTGGCCCAGATATTCGGCGAACAGGTTGCGGTACACGCCGCTTTCGCTGGCGGGCGTGAAATTGACGGGGGGGCTGACCGGCTGGTCGCCGGAGGTCGGCCCGGCGCAGGCAGAGAGCAGCGTGCAGAGCGCCGTAACGAGCATCCAATATTGCCGTGAATGGGACATGGCTGAATTTCCTCGCGCTAGCCTTTGAGTGCCCCGGCCGTGAGACCGGAGACGATTTGCCGTTCCGCAAAGAGGTAGAAGATGAGCGTCGGCACGGCGGAGAGAGTCACGAAGGCCGCCACCAGCGCCAGATCCTGGCCGTATTGACCCTGGAATTGCATCGTGCCCAGGGGCAGGGTCCACAACACATCCTTGTCTATAAACACCAACGGCGTGAGGAGGTCATTCCAGCTGGCAATCATCGTCAGCGCGCCGACGGCTGAGAGGGCCGGACGCGCCAGCGGCAGCAGAATGCGCCAGAAAAAGTCGAAGGCATTGCAGCCGTCAATGTAGGCAGCATCCTGTAATTCTGTCGGAATGGCCTGGAAGAAGCCATGCAAAATCATGATGTTCCCCGAAATCTGGAACGCCGTCTGCACGAGGATGACCGCCAGGTGGGTGTTGGTCAGCTGCATCTCGCGGATGACGAGAAACACGGGCATGATCGCCACGGTGATGGGGAACATCAGCCCCAAGGTCAGAAAGTTGAAGAGCAGGTTCTTGCCCTTGAAGTTCAGCCGCGCGAACACGAAGGCCGCCAGGCTGCAGATGGCCAGGACGCTCAGGGTGGTGCTGACCATCACCAGGAGACTGTTCCGCAGCATGGTCCAAAAGGACGATTGCGACAAGATTTTGCCGAAATTTTCCCAGTGAGGGGGGTTGGGGATGGTGTAAGGCAGGGAGTACATCTCCCCGCGCGTCTTGAGTGCGCCAAAGACCAGAATCACGATGGGGACCAGCACGATGAGGGTGAAGATCACGAGCACCAGGTATTGGAGCGCTCGTGAGAGGGTGCGTTTGAGTACGGCGCGGCGATGTTGGGCTGTGACTGTCATCGTTCCTGCCTCCTAATAAGTTCCCAAGTAATCTGGCGGCCGCACCAGTTTGAGGTAGACGATCGAGAAAATCAGGCAGATGAGCAGCATGACCAACGCCACGGCGGAGCCGTATCCCAGCCAGAAGCGCACAAAACCGTAACGATACATGTAGGTCGCCATGACTTCGGTGGCGTTGACCGGGCCGCCTTTGGTCATGATCCACACCAGGTTGAACTGGGTGAGCGCACCGACCACCGAGAGATACACGGAGGTGCGGATGGTGCCGCTGAGGAGCGGGATGGTGACGTTCTTGATGATCTGCCAGCTGTTCGCGCCGTCAATGCGGGCGGCCTCTTCCAGCTCTTTGGGGATGTTTTGCAGCCCGGCCATGAAGAGCAGCATGTGCAGTCCAAAATACTTCCATGTCAGGACGACGAAGATGCAGGGGAGAGCCTGGTTGATGTTGCCCAAGAAGGTCTGCGGTTGCAGGCCGATGAGCACCAACAGGGCATTGATGAAACCGCGTTCTGGATCGGGATTGAAGAGACCCAGCCAGATGATGCCGGTAATCACCTCGGAGAGCACATAAGGCATGAAGAAGATCGTGCGGAAGAAGACCCGCCCGGGCAACTCGCGCCCTACCATGATTGCCAGCGCCAGGGAGAGCGGCAGTTGCAGCGTGAGGGAGAGCACGACAATTAAGAGGCCGTTCTTCACGGCGGTCATGAAGATCTTGTCGCTCAGAATGCGTTTGAAGTTCTCCAGGCCCACATATTTCACGGGGGGACCCAGCCCGTTCCAATCAAACTGGCTGAAGTAAACTGAGCGCGCAATGGGATAGATCAGGAACACTGTGAACAGCGCGAGCGCCGGCAACAAGAACAAGATGATCGTCAGCCGATCCTGACCTTTGCGCGATGTTTGTCGTTTTTCGCCCCCTGACTTCAAGGCGCGTCTGGCAATCGGAATGTCCATGAGGCCTCCTCAGGAAATAAACACGTGCCCATGTGCTCAGGTGAACACGTGCCTACGTTATTCTCATTTTTGGATAGTGTGCGCCAGCACATGGCGTCTCAGACCATCATTTTCATTATCTGCGTAAATCTGCGTGAATCTGCGTCCCACATCTCTTCCTCGCGCTTCAGCGCGGGCGACTCGTGTCAGGGAGGATTCCATCCCCAGCTAAGCTGCAGGTTTGGTCATGTCCCTAAGAGTCCTGGCGCGGACGGGGATTGGGTCATCAGGCCCAATCCCCGCCACGGGTTGCACCGCCTTACTGCAGCTCTTGCTTGGCTGAATCTTCGATGGTTTGCGCGGCCTGCTCCGGCGTCAGCGTCCCGGCGAAGAGACCCTGCACCGCGTCATTCACGACCGAACCCAATGCGGGGGTCAGCGCCTGATCGTAGTACAGCTGGAAGTACTTCGCCTTGGCGAGCGATTGCTGAATCTGGATCATCAGGGGATCCTTCAGGCCCGCCTCGCCGCCCTTGACCACCGGGATGCAGAAGCCGACCTCGGCGCACTGCACCTGGGATTCGGCGCGCGTCAGATATTTGACGAAGTCCACGGCTTCGGCAGGCGCGTTCTTGCCGAGGGCGAAACCGTTGCCGCCGCCGACGGCGTCATTCGGATCGCCCTTGCCGCCCTCGACCATGGGGAAGGGGAACCACCCGAGGTTCTCGCCCAATCCCTTGCCATCGGGGCTGTTGTCGGCGAATGCGCCGGGCGCCCATTGCCCCATCAGGTCCATGGCCGCCTTGCCGTTGCCGATGATGGTCGCCTCATCTCCCCACGTCGCTCCGAGGAAGCCTTCCTGGAACGGCTCGAGCGCGATGAGCTCCTGGAGCTTTCTGCCGGCTTCGATGAAGGCCGGATCTGTGAATGACCCGGTGCGGTTAGCCGCAGCGGTGAAAGCGGACTCGCCGCCGATGCGCGTTGCCAGGTACTCCCACCAGAAGGCGGCCGGCCACTTATCGCCGGCGCCGACAGCGATCGGCGTGATGCCGGCGGCCTTGAGTTTCTTGACGACATCGAGCAGCTCAGTCCAGGTGGTCGGCGGATTGGTGATGCCGGCCTGGGCGAAGAGGGCCTTGTTGTACCACATGCCCACCATCCCCATGTCCCACGGCACGCCGTAGTTCTTGCCCTGGTACGCATAGACGCCCAACGCGCCGGGGGCGAAGGTGTTGCGCCAGGCGCCGCCATCGGCATCCAGGTCCGCTGTGATGTCCTTGAGCAAGCCGGCCTCGGCGTATTGATTCATCGTTCCGCCGCCCCAGCTCTGGAAAATGTCGGGCGGATTGCCGGACTGCATGACGGTAGTCAGTTTGGTCTTGAAAGCCTCGTTTTCCAGCACCGTGATCTCAATGGTGACGTTCGGATGCGCCGCCATGTACTCGTCGGCGAGCTTCTGCCAGACGGCCTTTTGATTTTCGGCCGTGGTGATGTGCCACCAGGTGATGGTGACTTTCTGGTCGCCGGATGTTGCAGGGGTTTGAGTCCCTTGCGTGCCGCCGCAGCCCGCGAGCACGGTCGCGGCAATCATGACCAGCGCCAGTAAACGAAAGAATGTGCGTTTCATGGGGTCCTCCTTCTTCAAACAGGTAATTGAATGGATACTACAGCTTCGAATTCGAGACGGTTGGATCTTGTGGTTATGCGTTGGGTCTGGGATCACCTCCTTACAGCTCATTCATTGAGGGGATGTCGTTGTGGCGTTGTTGCGCTGCAAACAACACGAATCACGGAGGATGAGTTTCGTGGGCAGCTCGATGCGTTGTACCGGCCTGGCGGGATCTTCCAGCAGATCCAGCAGCATTTGGGTGGCCACGCGCCCCATTTTTTCCAGGGGTTGTTGGATTGTGGTCAGCGCCGGTCGCACCAGCGAGGCCTGCGGGATGTCATCGAATCCTAATACCGAGACGTCATCGGGAATCCGCAGCCCACGATCACGGATGGCATCCATCACGCCCATGGCCATCACATCGTTGGAGGCAAAGATGGCGGTAGGAGGATGGGGCAGGTCGAGCAGGACCTGCGCGCCGGTGAAGCCATCGGGTTGGAAGAAAGTGCCCTCGTAGATCAGTTCATCGGCGGTGGGGAGGTGATGGGTGCGCAGCGCCGCACGATACCCCGCCAGCCGGTCCTGGGCGCAGCCGAGATCCATCGAGCCGGTGATGAAGCCGATGCGTCGGTGCCCCAGTCTGATGAGATGCTCGGTGGCGTCGAACGCGCCCTGCCAGTTGGTCGCTCCTACCGCCGGACAATCCTTGCCCGTGCCTTGATGGTCAATGAGCACGAAGGGGAAATTGCGCTGCGTCAGCGTGCCGACATAATCCGCCGGATTGCGCGGCAACACCAGCAACAACCCATCCACCATGCCATGCGCCAGGTTGGCGACGTAGTTCGCTTCCTTACTGGCGGTGCGATGGGTGGTGTAGAGGATGAGGTCCAGCCCTTGCAACGTCAATTCGGCATCTATGCCGCGAATGATTTCGCCGATGTAGCCGGTGCCCAAATCCGGGACGAGCAGCCCGATGGCGTTGGTCTTGCCCCCTGCCAGGCTGCGCGCCTGCCGGTTGGCCACAAATCCCAATTTCTCCATGGCCTGGAGCACGCGCTCGCGGGTCTCCGGTTTGACGTGAACGTCATTGTTGATCACGCGCGAGACGGTGCCGAAGGACACCCCGGCTTCAGTTGCGACATCGAAAATGGTGATTTTGCGACCAGGCGCCATGATATCCTTGTAAGCGTTTACATGAAAATTCATTTTTTAGGCCCGTCGGGTTAAGGACAGGCCTGTAGCAGTTGGACATCGAACGTGAAATTATCCCGTATTACCATCCACAAAAATGGCCGCTGTAAAGCTCATGGTGTAACGACGCTTTTGCCGGGCCGACGTCGTCGTCGAGGGCGTTTTGTGCTAATCAACATTGCGCGCCCCATGCATCCTGCAATTTCAGAGCGATTTTTGGGACGACCAGGCGATTTTGCAGTCATCTCTGAAGGCGTGATTCCCGGCAATGGCAGGATTATCGGTAGCTGGTAAGGCGCCGCTGCCGGAGATGCGAAGCAGAATCCTTTAGGCTGAAGCCAGAACCCCGGCAGCACGGCTCTGGATTTGGAAGCGCTTACATGATTATTCTAACATGAGAAAATGAAATGTCAAGACCTTTCGACCGATTTTGGGGGGGAATTCCCGAAAATTCGTGACGGCGTCCCTTGACAACCGCCCGCACTCGTAAGTGAGTTCAGGGGAGCTAAAGTTCAGAGTTGAAGAGGAGAAAAAAAGTCCTCCTAAATAGGGTTGCTGATGCCACAGGAATTCCTGGCGAACCTCTTATCATCCTTCCTCGCCGGTGCGTCGTGTGCCCTCTTTACCCTTTCCGTGGAGTGACGCCGTTGCATGGGGATTGAGAGCGATATTGAGGCCATCGCCTAATAGATTCCAGCCAACACAAAACAGAATCATGCTCAGGGTGATGGGCAAGAAAACCCACCAGTGCAAAAAGGGATTCCCGCCCAGTCCAACGATCCAATCTCTTCCAGAAGCCAGCAACAGACCCCAAGGCCCATCGCCGCCGATACCGATGAACGTGAGGGTCGCTTCCAGGACGACCAGATTGCCGATATCGCGCGCCAGCAAGACGATGACAGGCGGAAGTGCATTGGGGAGTAAGTGCCGGAAGACCACACGCATCCTGGAAGCGCCGACGGTCCTGGCGGCTAACGCATATTCAGCCTGTTGCAGCTGCGCCATGCCAGCGCCCGCAACACGCGTGTACGGCATCCAGGAAAACGCGATCAAGGCGATCATCATGGGAGAAAATACGGTGGTGGCTTTACCCCACATCACTTGCTTGAACAGCCATATTCCAGCCAGGAGCGGCACCATGAGAAAAGCATCCGTGACACGCCGTATGCCCCATGCCGCCACGCCTCCCAGGACAACGCTGAATACGCCGATCATGATTCCCAGACAAGCCGCCAGCAATGCGACCGACAGGCCAAAAGACACTGCAAAGCGAAAGCCCCAGATCAGCGAGTAGAAAACATCAAACCCGCCGGGAACGGTGCCTAACGGCACGCCCGGAGCAGGCGGAAGGGGAAGTTGTCTGGAGCGCGTCTGAGCTGCCAGGGTGTCTCCCGTCACCACGATGCGCACCGGTGAGGGAAATAACGGGTTGACGGGAGGCGCCAGCCATGAAGCGCAACTGGCGATGAGCACGCACACTCCTATGAGGCTCAAAGCAACGACGTTGTGCCTTACTGAGAAGAAGCGGTAGAGCCCCTTGGCCGGAAACCACCGCCGCAGCCCGGGGCGCGAACGATAGGCCGATCTAAAACCCACGGCCCCTCCCACCACCAGCATCGGGGGCAGTAGGATGAGTACTGCCAGTTTGGCCGGCAGATCTTTGTACCAGGGGCTCAGCGGCATCTCCGGGATAGGATTTGTCACCGCGGCCAGGAGAACTTCCAGGTAAACTGCCTCTTCTCGACCTGCATATTTGAGAATGAGTTCCCTGAGCATCGCGAGGAGGGTTGCCTTTTGCCAGTGCGCCAAATCTAGTTGCGAATAAGCCCAGGCCACATCGCCGGTGAGCGCGTAGCGCCGGGAGATCTGGAGAAGCTCGGCCTCATCAAGATCTGGCTGCGGGTGACGGAATGGCCCTGCGCCGCCGGTTGACATCCAACGTCCCCCGAGGATCAATGCCGCGAGCAATCCCAGCACGAGGCAGCCCCACCACAACCATCGTTTGTGGCGTGCTATCCCGCGTCCCAAAATGCGGCTCAAAGCTCCGCCACCCTTTCCCGAATCCGCGGATCTGCGAGCGCCTGTAGCACATCCATGCAGAAGGTCACCAGAAACACCAACAACACACTGTACACGGCAAAGCCCATCACCAAGGCGAAGTCGGGCGCTGTCTGCGACTGGATGGCGGAACGCAGGCCCATGACAATCACCGCCGAGATTCCAGGGAAATCGAAGACGATCTCTACGACAAAAACTCCTGTGACCAACGCCGCGGCCGAAAGCCCGATGCTATTCAGCGCCGGAATCATGGCGTTGCGCAACGCATGAACTCCAACCACCCGAGCTGGAGGCAAACCCTTTCCATGCGCCACGACCACGTAGTCCTTGCCCAACTCTTCGATCATGGCTGCCCGCGTCAAACGCCCTAGCGACGCCCAGTGATACAGACTCAGGGTGAAAACCGGCAGCACTAAGCGCCGCAGCGCGCCAAGGGTGATATCGGGCCGTTGATTGAGCAGGCCATCCAGCGTGAGCAGGCCGGTGAAATTTCTGAAGGTGGGATCGGCAACCGCAAGTTGCTCCGCGGCGCCAAGCCGGCTGATAGGAAACCAGCCCAATCCCACGTAGAAGATCGAAAGCAGCACCAGCGCCAGAATAAAGAGCGGCGTAGACGTGGCAATAAAAGCCGCCAGCCGAAAACCATAGTCCACGAGCCGGTTCTGCCGCCATGCAGCGACCGTTCCTCCGAGCAGACCTAAAGGGATGAAGAACAGCAAAGTGTAGAGGGTGAGCTCTAGCGTCGCCGGTGTCCGTACCCACAAGGCGGTCAGAACGTCGCTGCGCAGAACAGGACTCCAACCCAAGTCCCCGCGCAGTAACTGTGCCAGCCACCGCCCATATTGCAGGGGATAGGGATCGTTCATCCCATGTTGCTCGATGATTTGTTGACGAAGTTTCTCTAAATCCATCGCGGGGTTGCCGCGTCTGGATGGGTCGAAGCGGGGGAAATACAACGTGGCGCGTTGTTCCGCCGGCGCCAACATGAGAATGCCGTAGAGCCCCGCTGTAACCAAGAGGAACGTAACAGCCAGCCCCAGCACGCGGCGCAGCAGGTACTTTATGAACGACGACATAACGCTCGACTTAGCTTAACATCCATTTTGGCAGCCGGACACCCCAAGACATGCCCAACTTCCACCGGGGACAGATTGGCAATAATTAGTACAGTACCAATGCGTATTTGGGAAATACCCACAGATAGGGGCTTCCCAACAGACATAGCCGTAGCAGTCCCACCCGTCAGGCTGAGAAGGCCTCGCATGGACCGGGATAACAAAGGCTGCAATCATCAACAGAAAGGAGATCGCCAACAGCACCACTAATAGCCGCTGCATAAGCTTTTCCCCACGCATGATCATTACCTCCTTGCCAACTTGCGTTCGGGTTGCGTTGCAGCCAAACAACTCTTACGCATCAGAATCAAGAAGATCCTGGATCTAGAGCCGCTTTCCCAACGCTGAGCCCGAACTATTGCTTTGTAAATCCAGCCAGTTCTTCAAGATGCTCCAAGGAGTTAGCAAAACCACGATTGATAACCCTGTTTCCTTCACCCAACAGATAGACGAAAGGCGTTCCTAAAACTTGATAAACCTGCGCCACTTGATCGTCCCACATCAGCACAGAAAATCCTGTTTCTTGGGCTAATGCTAGATTTTCTTCTACCGTTCCTTTGGAAACCAACACCCCCTGGATTTCCGGGTGGCTAGCACCAAAGGCAGCCAAGTGGGGGTACAGGTTCTTACAGCCGGGACAATGCACTGAGCAAAAAACTAACATCACTGGTGAGTCGGCTAGATCAACAAGCGACACTTGCTGACCTCTTGAGTCGGGCAAAATGAACGACGGAACTGCAACACCAATCTCCAAACCCGCTTCGGAAAAGGGCATCGTGGCTAAAGACGAATTGACCGCAGTTAGCACTTCCTGTTCTAAGCGGTTCACGCGCAAAAACAGACCAATAACGGCTGCTATCAATAGTACTACTACACCCACCAGCAGTACAAACAACTTGCGCTCCCCATTCAATTCGCCCATTATTTATCCTTCAATTCAAATTGATAGGACTTCACTTAGCCGTGGGAAGCCCTACCGGATTGACAAATACGCCGTTTCAGGCACACTAACTCCATTT
>JAGPHL010000231.1 GCA_018055515.1 Anaerolineae bacterium | reverse complement strand
CGCGCGCCATAGTCGTAGAAGCCCAGGCCGGTCTCCTCCCGCTGGCCTAAGAAGCGGCGTAAAGGCTTGCCGAGACGCCCTTACCCCTCCGCCGCGACGTCGTACACGCCAGCGCGGACGTTCCGGCGAATGTACAGGACTTCGCGGAACATGCGGTAGGCATCCCGCAGCGGATGGACGCTGCCGCCTTCGCCGTAATACCAGGGAATGCCCACCTCAACGATGGGATGCCCCCAACGGCGGGCGATGGCGAGCACTTCGACATCGAAGGCAAAGCCGTTGATCTGCTGCACGGCGAAGATCCGCTGTCCCACCTCGCGCCGAAAGGCTTTGAAACCGCACTGCGTGTCCTGGATGCCCGGCACAGCCAACACGCGCACCATCAGGTTGAAGACCCGCCCCATGAGATGCCGATAAAAGGGCTCGTTGAAGCGCCGGGCGCCCGGCGCCTCGCGCGACCCGATGGCAATGTCATATTCCCCGCCAAGCTGCGCCGGATAGAAACGCGGTAACTCCTCGATGGGCATTGCCAGATCCGCGTCGCAGATGAAGACATAGCGTCCCTCCGCCTCGAAAATGCCCTTGCGGACCGCGGCGCCCTTTCCCTGAAGCGGTTGCTCCGTCACCCGCAGGCAGGGATGCCCGGCCGCCGCCTCCGCTGCAATGGCGCCGGTCGCATCGCGGCTGTTGTTATTCACCACCAGCACGTTCAGCGGCTCAGAAGCCGTCTCTACGAAGGCGATCACGCGGCGCAAAGTCTCCGGCAACCGATGCGCCTCGTTGTAGGCGGGAATGACGATCGTCATCAAGGGGTCTTGGTCCATGCTCACTTCACTACTCCACGCCAAAATCTACTGCAACTCACAGCGGAATCCATCCCACCACCTGGCGCTCCCGATAGCGCGCCAGCCGCGTAAAGCCGGCGGCAAGCGCCAGCTGCCGCGCTTCCTCGAAATGTTGCCCCACGCGCGGCGTTTGATGGGCATCGGAGCCGAAAACCAGCGTCTCCCCGCCCAAAGCGCGATAGCGGCGCAATATGTACAGGCCAGGACAGGGCTCCGCCAGCCCATTCCCCAGCGGCGAGGTGTTGATCTCCAACCCCTTGCCGCGAGCGACGACCGCCTGAAGCGCGGCGTCTATGTCCGCCGCAAACCCCTCCAGGGGCAGGGTCTGCTGGAGCTGCGCCCACGAATCCCGCCGCACCAGGTCGAAGTGCGCCAGCACATCGTACTCCCCTTCACGCGCCAGGCGCACCAATTCCCGGAAATAGCGCGCGTAGGCCGCTTGAATCCCATCGGCGAAGCCCGCCGGCAGCCATCCCGGCACCCCCTCGACCCAGTGCGCCGAGCCGAGAACGTAATCCCAGGGCCAGGCGGCCAGCAACGCCCGCGTCTCCTCCGGGAAGAGATGCGTGCTGCCGATCTCCACACCGGCCAGCGCTTCCAGCCGTCCCTGCCATTGCTCTCGCAGCGCCGTCAGTTCGGCGAAGTACGCCGCGCAATTCAGGAAGCCGGTCGCCTCATCTTCCGGAAGCCACTCCACGTGCTCCGTGAAAGCCAGCCCCTCTAAACCGGCCGCGTGCGCCGCCTGCGCCATAGACGTCATCGTCGCATGGGCGTCACACGAATGATGCGAATGAACGTGTAGGTCGAACATGCTTCCTTACTCAGGACGTTGCCAGCCAGTCTTCGAAGCCCAGCAACGCCCCTTCCAACGCGGGCATGGTCCTCGCGCGTGTCAGTTTGACGCCTAGTTCTCCCAACGGCGCTGCCAGCAGGTGATACAGCCGCTCGGAAACGAGCTGGATGCGCTTGGGGCGCCCCTGCAAGCGGTCGAAGATCTCCAACAATTTCGGCAGCACCTGAGGCCACAGGTCTGCCAGGGTCGGCTGCGCCAGCAGCAACTCCGACCCCACCACCATGCCAGATTCCGCGTCCACCACCAGCAAGAGGTACGGCAAATACGGCGGCAGCGGACCTTCCTCAACCGGCATGGGCGTCAACGCGAGATGCACCTGCAGCTGCAAATCTTGCAGGGGCAACTGGCGACGCACCGCCGCCAGATCGGCGCTCGCTGTCCCGGTGGGAAACACGGGGTAACGGGGCGTGAAAGTGCGCTCGACAGAGCTCCAGGCACCCTCTGCATACACCCGCGACAGGAGCTGCAACGTTTTTGGCAGGTCGCCCCCCTGAGAGCCCAGCATGTTTTCCCGAAGCTGCATCTCCGCCACGATTAGGGCCTGTTCCAAAAGGACGGTCAAAAAGCGTACCTGGGGCCTGGTGAGGTACCAGGGCGCCCTTCCCGGCATGAAACTGCGGAACGCGGGCCAGAGATCCCGCCCCCGAATCCGCACTTTGGCCTCCTTCACCAGCCGCCGGTCCATGGCCGACATCGCCTGGGGCGACTCGAAAGAGGCCTGGAGCTGTGGAGCCTCCAGCAACAGCATCCCATGCTCACGTTCCTCGAGGAAAGACACGGCTTGGATGCCGTGCACCGCGCTGAAATAGTTCCCCAGCGCCTCCTCCCCCAGGTAGACGATCAAGGCAAAATGTTGCCCCAGCTGCCCGGTGATGGAGCCAAACCCCACCTCATCCGTCTCAGGATTCTGCACGGCAAACAGCATGGTCTCAAACATCCAGAGCCAGGGTCGCGCCGCCTTGAAGGCCTCGGCGGCAATCAGCAACTGGCGCCATTCCTCAGGGGAAGCGACAGGTTCGGGCCAACCATAATCTGGCATCGCAGAGCTCCTTTCGTAATTTCCGCTACAGTCCAGTGACGAAACGCCCTGAGGGCGAGCGCCGCCCCTTCACAAAATTTGTTCCGGCGGCTTGCAAAACAGGTCGCCGGGAGCCTGCGGTGGCGTCAAAAAACGCAGGGCGCCGGCCTCCAACCCCACGAGCGCCGGCGTCTCGCCGTAAGGATCCCCATCCAGATGCACCGCCACGGCCGGCGTGGTTTCCACCTGCACATGACGCGCCAGCACCTGGATCACGGCAGGATCGTTGAGATGGCGCTGCCCCATCAACATGTGCAGGAAATGGCGCAAGGCATAGCTGAATCCCAGCCCTTTGAAGACGAAGATGTCCAGCAGCCCGTCATCCATGTAAGCGTGCCGCGCAATGGTGAAGAAGGCGGCGTAGAGCTGGATATTGCTCGCCACAATGAGCAGCGCGCGGGTGTTGAAAGCGCGCCCCTCGACGGACACGCGCGTACGAAATCCCTTGAACCACGAGGCCACCGAAACCGCCGCGATGATGTAAGGGAGGGTGCCCAAGCGTTTGGCGTAGCGCGGACGCGGCTCCAGCTGCGCGGCGATCTCCGCGTCCAGCCCGGCGCCGGCCCAACAGACGAAATAACGCCCGTTGATGAGGCCGGCGTCCACCCGCTGCACCCGGCTGTGCAGCAGCGCATCGGCCATCTCACCAATCTGATACGGCGGCATGGGGGACAGAATGGGCATGTGCATCTGGTGCGCCAGGATATTGCCAGTGCCGACGGGCACAATGCCCAGGGTGGTGTTGGAGCCCGCAACGCCATTGACGGCTTCATTGATCGTGCCATCGCCGCCGGCGACCAGCACCAGGTCCAGCCCATCGCGGCTCGCCTGCCGGGCAAGCCATACCGCATCCCCCGGCTTATGGGTCTCCACCAGCTCCACCTGCCAGGCATGGGCCCCCAACTCTTCCGCCAGGCGCTTGAGCACCCGGGTCATGTCCCAGGGACCGGCAGCGGGATTATAGATCAACAGCGTTCGGAAAGCCATAGGCAGTCAGACTCACCCGGCAGCATTTGTTTGCGGCGTGCTCGCGCTCAATGTCACGTCCATCTAGCAGAAAAGTATAACACAAGACATCCGCGCGGCAACACTCAAGCCGCCGCCTCGACCGCGACGCGACTTTTGCGCCGCTCAACGGCATACAGGATGGCCGCTGCCGCCAACACTCCCCATCCGGCGAC
>JAGPHL010000034.1 GCA_018055515.1 Anaerolineae bacterium | reverse complement strand
CTCTGCACCGACAACGCGGCGATGATTGCCGCCGCTGGCAGCCGCCGCTTTCAGGCGGGCGTCCGCGGCAACCTCGACCTGGATATCGCCCCCAACGCGCGCCTGATGTAACCTGCCGCTACCCTTGTCAAAGCCCTAAAATCGGGTAAAATAGCTCTGGAGCCGGGCTTCCGGCTCCATTCTTTATGTGTGGATGAATGACCATGAACTACCATGAAGCCCTGAGATACCTTTATAGCCTGGTAGATTATGAAAAGCGCCGCATCGAGCGGTACTCCCCGGAGGAGTTTCGTCTCGAGCGGGTGGTGGATTTCCTGGCACAGCTGGGGAATCCGCACCTGGCGTATCCCAAACTGCACATTGCCGGCACCAAGGGCAAGGGCTCTGTTTCGGCGATGCTGGCTTCCATAGGGGTCGCGGCCGGACTGAAGACCGGGCTCTACACCTCCCCGCACCTGCACACTTACCGTGAGCGGATGCAGATCAACGGCGAGCCGATCTCGCGCGCCGACATGGCCGCCATGCTCACCGAACTGCGGCCCCTCATCGGCGACAACCCCGACCTGACGATCTTTGAGGTGACGACGGCGCTGGCTTTCCTCTACTTCGCCCGCCAGCAGGTGGACCTTGCCGTGATCGAAGTGGGCCTCGGCGGACGGCTGGACGCCACGAATGTCATTACCCCGCTCGTCAGCGTCATCACCTCGATCAGCCTGGATCACACCTATCTGCTGGGGGACACGCTCGCGGCGATCGCGGGCGAAAAAGCCGGCATCATCAAGCCGGGGGTGCCGGTAGTGGTGGCGCCCCAACACCCCGAAGCCCGTGCCGTCTTCGAGACCGTCGCGGCCGCTCGAGAGGCCCCGCTTACCCTCGTCGAGCGCACCTGGACCTGGGAAGTGCTGGAGCGCCGGTATCACCGTCAACGTTTTGTCCTGCAGCACAACGGTGCCCCCGATGCTTTCGAGGGCGAGTACGAGCTGCCTCTCATCGGCAGCTTCCAGCGCGAAAATGCTGCAACGGCGGTGACCGCGGCGGCCGTGGCGCGAGAGCACGGCCTTCCCCAATTCACGCCGCAGACCGTGCGGGAGGGACTTGCACACACCGTCTGGCCCGGCCGCATGGAAGTGTTGCACCATGATCCGTTGCTGGTCGTGGACTGCGCTCACAACGCCTATTCCGCGCAACGGCTGGCGGACTCGCTCGCGGAATGGTTCCCCGGCCGGCGGTGGATCCTCGTCTTTGGCGCGTCCACCGATAAGGACATTGCCGGGATCTTGCGCGCGCTGCTGCCCGTCAGCGAGCACATCATCGTGACCCGCTCCTACCATCCCCGCGCGGCCGTCCCCTATCAGCTGGCGGACTTGTGCGCTGACCTGGGACACGGCGCGGAAATCGCCGTCAATCCGCAGCGGGCCCTGGAGCAGGCCTGTCAGCGGGCGGACAGTGAGTTTGGCATCCTGGTGACCGGCTCGGTCTTTTTGGTCGCCGACATTCGCGCCGTGTATGCTCAGACGGCGCCCCTCAACCTGCCACAGAGCGATTGGGACGATGAACCCTGGCAGGCGGAGGCGATGACTTCGCCATAAGGTGTTGAGACAATTATGATGGATTGGGATAACCTGCCTGTTTTGCCCGATGAATTTTTCGGCTTGGACGAGGATCACGAAGCGGAAGAAGGCCCCTTTGAGGCGATCATCTTGCCGCTGCGGGAACTTGTCGTCTACCCGCGGATGGTGACGCCCCTCTACGTGGGGCGGACGCCTTCGCTCATCGCGCTCGAAGCGGCGCTCAAGGAAGATTGGCCATTGGTGACAGTGGCGCAATTGCCGGAGACCCCTGAATCCGAGGAGGAATATCCGACGCCTGAGCAAATCTATCGCGTGGGCACGGAGATTTCCATCGCCCGTTCCATTCGCCTGCCGGACGGCACGACGAGCGCCATCGCTCAGGGCTACGCGCGCGTGCGCATCCTCGAATTTGTCCAGCTAGAGCCCTATCTGGTCGCGCGGGTCGAAACCATCCAGGAGACGACTGCGGACACGCCGCTGGTCGAAGCGCTGATGCGCGCCGTGCTGGCGATGTTCGAGAAGGTCGTGCATCTCGACCACAGCCTGCCGGAGGAAGCCTACATCTACGCGATGAATGTCGAGGAGCCGGGGCCGCTGGCGGATCTCGTCGCGCAGATGGTGGACCTGAACATCGAGGAGCGCCAGGAGATCCTGGAGACCTTCGACGCGGTCGAGCGGTTGCAGAAGATCAGCGCGCAGCTGGCGCGCGAGCTGGACGTCCTCGAGCTGGAGGATCAAATCCAATCGCGGGTGCAGCAGGAAGTGGATCGCTCGCAGCGGGAGTACTTCCTCCGGGAGCAGATGCGCGCGATTCAGCGCGAGCTGGGCGAATCCGACGTCTTCATGCAAGATGTCGCCCAGCTGCGCGAGCAGCTGGAGCAGGCCGAACTGCCCGAACATGTGCGGCAGCGGGCGGAGGAGGAACTGGGACGACTGGCGATGCTGCCGCCGATGGCGCCCGAAATCGGCATCATTCGTACCTATCTCGATTGGCTGCTCGCGCTGCCGTGGCTCAAAACCACGGTGGACAATCTCGACCTGAAGAATGCGGCGCAGGTGCTTGAATCCCGGCATTACGGGCTGCCCAAAGCCAAAGAGCGGATTCTGGAGTACATCGCCGTGCGCAAACTGGCGCCGGAAAAGATTCGTAGCACGATTCTCTGTTTCGTGGGGCCACCGGGCACGGGGAAGACCTCTCTGGGACGCTCGATTGCGGAAGCGCTGGGCCGTGAGTTTGTGCGCGTCTCGCTCGGCGGCGTGCGCGACGAGGCGGAGATCCGCGGCCATCGCCGCACCTACATCGGCGCGTTGCCAGGACGGATCATTCAAACGATGCGCCGCGCCGGCACGGTGAACCCCGTGTTCATGCTGGACGAGATTGACAAGCTGGGGCAGGACTTCCGCGGCGACCCTTCGTCGGCGCTGCTCGAAGTGCTCGACCCGGAGCAGAATCACGCTTTCTCGGATCACTATCTGGAGATTTCGTATGACCTCTCGCAGGTGCTTTTCATCACCACAGCGAATATCCTGGACACGGTTCCGCCCGCCTTGGAAGATCGCATGGAGGTCATTGAATTTCCCGGCTACACCGAGGAAGAGAAAATCGAAATCGCGCGGCGCTTTTTGATCCCCCGGCAGCTGGAGTTGAACGGCCTGGAAGCGCAGCCGCCACATTTCACCACCAGCGCGCTGCATCTGCTGATTCGCGGTTACACCTATGAGGCCGGCGTCCGCAACCTGGAGCGTGAGATCGGCAGCCTGTGTCGCAAAGCGGCTCGTCGTCTGGCAGAGGAAAAGCGTCCGCTCACGCGGGTCACCCCGCGCACTGCCGACCGCTATCTCGGCCCGCCGCGCTATCTTCACGAGCGCCTCGAACAGCGGGATGAGGTGGGGGTGGCGATGGGCCTGGCGTGGACGCCGAATGGCGGCGATCTCCTGCCGGTCGAAGTGGCGCTCATCCCCGGCAAGGGCGGGCTCACGCTCACCGGGCAGATGGGCGACGTCATGCAGGAATCGGCGCAGGCGGCCAGCACGTATTTGCGTTCCCACGCCGACATGTGGGACATAGACGCCGAAGAGTTCGACAAAACTGACGTTCACGTGCACTTGCCGGAAGGCGCCATTCCCAAAGATGGCCCGTCGGGGGGCATCACCATGGCGGCAGCGATGGTTTCTGCCTTCACCGGTTGCCCGGTGCGTCATGATGTGGCGATGACGGGTGAGATCACGCTTCGGGGACGGGTGCTGCCAGTCGGTGGGCTGAAGGAGAAATTGCTGGCCGCGCATCGCGCCGGCGTCAAGACGGTGGTCCTCCCCAAGGCCAACGAACCCGATCTGCAGGAGGTCCCCAAGAATATCCTGCGCGCCCTTGAGATGGTGCTGGTGGAGACGATGGATCAGGTGCTCGAGGTGGCCCTGCTGCCGGCGCCGGAAGAAGAAGAACCGGCAGCCCCGGCGGCAGCGGAGGAGCCCGTTCCCGAGGTCTGAACGGCGTCTGACACAAAGATCGCGCGGTGCACCCAAATGTGCACCGCGCGATTTTCTTACCAGTTTGCAGGGCAGGTTAGTAAATGGGTTTGATCAGGCCGTAATCCCCGTCCTCTCGTTTGTAGACCACGCTCAGGTGGCCATCGGCCGCGTCCGTGAAGATGTAAAAGAAATGCCCCAACAGCTCCATCTGCTCGACGGCTTCTTCCGGCGGGATGGTGCTCACCTCAAAGCGCTTGACCCGCACGATCTTCCCGCTTTGAGCCTCGACTTCCTCGGCGGCAGTTTCCATGGCGGCGGCCTGTTCCACATCATCCGGCATCACGGCTTCGCCCCGATGATCGGCCTTGCGCTCTTTATAACGCCGAATCTGCCGTTCCATCTTGTCCATGACGGCGTCGAACGCTGAAAACACATCTCCAGCGCGTTCTTCTGCTCGCAGCACGGAACGGGGGACGCGGATGGTGATTTGCGCCACCATGCGCCGCGACGCATCCCGCGCGTTGGTGGCGCTGAGATCCACCCGCACGTCCTCAATATCTGCAAGGTAACGGCTGAGCCTCTCTACTTTACTTTCCACATATTCACTCAGACGTTCGGTCAATTCCAGATTCCGATTGTAGATCTGCACGTTCATTGTATGCCCTCCTGAGAAATTGGTATAGTCCAGCTATGGGGCGCGCGCCAGAGTGAAGGCGTTGACCGCCGCCGCTCCGGCTTCCAACAAGACGGTGGCACAGGCATTCAACGTGGCGCCGGTCGTTGCCACGTCATCCACTAACGTGATGGTCATTCCTGTCAGCTCCAATCCGGGGAAAACGGCGAAGGCATCTGCGACGTTGCGATGGCGGGCTTCACGGTCTAGCCGCGTTTGTGAGGCGGTTTCACGGACGCGCTGCAGCGCCCGTGAGGCGGTAGGCAATCCGAGCTGCGCTCCGAGCGCGTGCGCCAGCACCTGCGCCTGATTGTAGCCCCGGCGAGCTTCCCGCCGTGCGTGCAGCGGCACCGGCACCAGCAAATCACTGTGCAGGTCCCACGTGCGCCAGGCCAGCGCTAACGGCTCCGCTAGCGCTTCGATGACTTGCACGCCGCCGCGGTACTTCAAAGCATGGATGGCGCTGCGGATGGGTTCTTCAAAGAGAAAAGCCGAACGCACAGGATTCACCTGCAAGGGATGTTCCCGACAGACTGTACAGGGGCCGTCCTGGGTCCACGGGCGTCCACAGCGGGGACATTGGGCGTCCCCATACAGGGGAATTTTAGCCGCGCAGGTTGAGCACAGCCATACCCCCACCGCCCGACATCCCACACACAACGGCGGCGTGACGAGATCCAACAGCCACCGATACGACTGTCCCAGGCTCTGAAAGAACGCATTCAGCCATCGTTCCTTGCCGCTGGTTCCGCTAGCGGCAAGGCGCAGGGCGGAGCTTTGGGAAACCTCGGAGTTGTTACCCGCCAAAGAGACCGGTGTCCTTGATCTTTAATATTGCTGGCCCTAGTAGCACGATCAAAATGGTGGGGAAGATGAAAAAAACCAGCGGAATCATGATTTTTACCGGCGCCTGCCGGGCTTTTTCCTCCGCCCGTTGCCGACGTTTCATGCGCATCTGTTCCGATTGAATGCGCATCACCTTGGCCATGCTGACGCCCAATTGATCGGCCTGGACAATCGCCGCCACGAATGAGGTCACATCGCCGACATCCAGGCTATTGGCCATGTCGCGCAACGCTTCCCGGCGCAGCTTGCCCAACTGCATTTCCTGAACGGCGCGCATGAAGGCGTAACTGAGTTCGTTCTCCCACTTTTCCGCGACCTTGGACATCGCGGCATCGAAACCCAGGCCCGCCTCGACGCAGATGGTCAGCAGATCCAGGGCATCCGGCAGCGCCTTGAGCACGTTCTCCTGGCGCTTGCGGATTTGTGAGGTGAGCAGGTATTGCGGCATGATGTAGCCGAAGACGATGCCGCCGCCGATGATCAACAGCCTTTGCCCGAGTCCGGAATCCGCGGCTAACCCTCCCACCAGGATGCCCAGAATGCCGCCGCCGACGGTGGTGAAGAGTCGAAGGGCGACAAACTGCGCCGGCTTGATTTTTTGTAACATGCCGGCCAGTTCGAGTTGGTGCTGAGCTTGTTCAAGCAACTTTTGCGGGGTCGCGCGCTGCACGCGCAGTGAGAGGCCCTGGACCAGGGGCTTGATCACGCGCTCCGTAAAGGGTTCGGAGAGTTCGAGCTTCTCCAGGGAGATGGGTTGTCCCAGGGCGGCCATCTCTTCGATCCGTTCGTCCAGGCTTTGCGTGCTGCCCCGACCCCGTAACACCAGGAGCAACACCGCGCCGCCGAATACTACTACCAGGGCAATGATGCCTGCCATGTTCTATGCTCCCTCGCTCTATACTTCGATCGAGATGATCTTGTTGATCACGAAATACCCCACGGCAATCAGCACGACTGAGATGCCGAGCATGAGCCAACCGCAAGGATCGGTGAACATGGGCCCCATGAAGTCCGGATTGTACATGTAGAGAAACGCTGCCAGACCGAACGGCAGGAAGGTGAGCAGATAGCCGGTGAGCTGCCCTTGCGCGATGAGCACCTTGATTTCGCCCTTGATGCGCACCCGTTCGCGGATGGTGAAGCTGATGGCGTCCAACACCTCGGCCAGGTTCCCGCCGACTTCACGTTGCACGCTCATCGCGGTAATCATCAGATCGAGGTCGGGGCTGGGCATACGCCGTATGAGATGCTGCATGGCCGTGTCGAAATCCACCCCCAGCTGTAACTCCATCACCACGCGCCCGAATTCCTTGGAAATGGGCTCGGGCATTTCTTTGGAGATCACATCCATGGCCTGCAGGGTGCTATAACCGGCCCGCAGCGAGTTCACCATCAGGTTGAGGGCGTCCCCCAGCTGGGCGTCAAAAGCCTTGAGACGGCTGCTTTGTCGCTGAGAGAGATAGATCCGCGGGCCGAGAAATCCCACGATCAGTCCTACCGGGATCAAGATGGCCCGGTTGAGGATGTAGAAGAGCAACGCCGCGCCAAGCCCCACCGTGACGCTAATGATGAGGTATTCGCCGACGGTAAGCTTGAGGTCGGCGCGCGCTAGCTGATCGGCGAGGGTGTTGGCGAAGCCGCGTCCGGCCACCGCGCGATCCACCGCCTTGCCCAGTTTCGAAGGGCCTTCGCTCTTCTCTGCCCTCTCTTTCTTCTCGCGCCTGCTCCCGACGCGGTCTTTTACCAGATCCTCCCCTTCCCGCCTGCCGCGGAGGCTGAACACTAACAGCATGGCCTCTGCTATGCCAATGAGCACAAAAAACCATGTCATCGCCGAACACCTTCTTTCAACTGCGATGCGTCAGTAATTGCGTAACCGTTCTCCAACACCAAAAACCGATGCCGGTAAGTGAATCCCGGCCTGTTCGATGCGGTCAATGAACTTGGGACGGATTCCCGTAGGGCGTAGGCGCCCGATGACTTTGCCATTCTCGAAGCCGACCTGCTCGAATTTGAAGATATCTGCCGTGGTGATGACATCCCCCTCCATGCCTTGGACTTCGGTGATGGCGACGACCCGTCGCGAGCCATCACGCAGCCGTTCCAGGTGGATGATCAGATCAATCGCGGCAGCGATCTGTTCGCGGATAGCGCGATGTGGCAATTCCATGCCGGCCATGAGCACCATCGTCTCCAGGCGCGAGAGCCCTTCCCGCGTGCTGTTGGCGTGGAGCGTAGTCATGCTCCCCTCATGACCGGTGTTCATGGCTTGTAGCATGTCCAGGGCTTCGCCGCCGCGGCACTCCCCCACGACAATGCGATCGGGGCGCATCCGCAGCGCATTGATGACCAGGTCGCGGATGGTGATTTCGCCCTTGCCTTCGATATTAGGGGGGCGGGATTCCAGCGTGACCACATGATCCTGCCGTAATTGCAGCTCGGCGGCGTTTTCGATGGTGATGATGCGTTCATCAGCCGGAATGTAACTGGAAAGCACGTTCAGGAAGGTGGTTTTGCCCGTGCCGGTACCGCCCGAAACGATGATGTTGAGCGCCGCAACCACGGACGCCCGTAGAAACTCCATCACCTCTTCCGTCGCCGTCCCCAGGCGTATCAGGTCCGCTACCTGCAAAGGCACTCTGAAGAACTTGCGGATGGTCAACACCGGCCCGACCAGGGAGATCGGCGGGATGACGGCGTTGACGCGGGAGCCGTCCTTCAAGCGCGCATCTACCTGCGGGCTGCTCTCATCAATGCGCCGTCCGAGGGGCGCCACAATCCGCTCGATGATGCGCATCAGGTGCTCGTTGGACTCGAAGGTGACCGAAGTGCGTTCGAGCTTGCCGCTACGTTCCACGTAGACGTTTTTGGCACCGTTGACCATGATTTCGGTGACGGAATCGTCCGCTAACAGCGGCTCCAAGGGCCCCAGGCCGAGGATTTCTGCCACGATCTGTTCAAACAGCCGTTCGCGCTCGGTCCGGCTGAGGACGATGCTTTCCTCTTCAAGGATAGTTTCGTACATCTGGCGGATCGTGCGACGCACTTCATCGGTGCGCGAGATGTCCATGCTGGGATCCAGCTCCGCCACCAACCGGTTTTGCACGCGACTCTTGAGATCTATGTAAGCGTCCCGTGGGGGAGATGCCGGCCGACGTTGTGCAGTTGCCACTTGCTCGGAGGCCGTTCCACCCGGCGCTGCCGGGCCAGAAGGGGTGGATCCCGCAGCAGGTTCTTTCTTCTCAATACGGCGTAACAGCGACACGTTACTCCTCCTCAGCTAGCAGAGCTACAAGTCCACCTACAGCAGGCGTCCCAGGCCAGCGCGGCGTTGAGCCTCGACCGGCTGCGCTGCTTCCGTGGCTTCCTCGGTGAAACGCTTGTCAATTTCTTGTGCCAGTTTGATCACGGCCTGGCCAAGAGGCGAACGTGGCTCCTTGATCACGAAGGGCACGCCGTAGTTGGCGGCAGTCAAGGCGATGCGTTCGTCCAGTGGGAGGCGCGCCAGCGCCGGCATCATGTTGCGCTCGATGGCTTCGGGTTGAATCCCCATCCGCTTGTTGTCCACGCTATTGATGATCAAGCCCACATTGCGCATGTCGTAGTGCATCTTTTGCAACAGATCAATGAACATCCGTGTGCCGCGGATTTCGGGAATGACCGGCCGTAGCACCACCAACAGCATGTCGCTCAGGTCGAGCAACGCCAGGAGCACGGAGTCTACCGCGTGGGAGGTGTCAATGATCAGATAATCGAATTCCTGACGCATGAATTTGAGGATGGCTTTGATCAGCCGATTGCCGCCGGCCTCATCTACCGCTTCTGCGGTCAGGAGGCTCTCTGCATCTTCAGGCGTCGGCGGCGCGGCGAGTACTTTGATCCCCGAAGGGTGGGGGACCATGACGGTCGCCAGCAATTCCGAATCCAGTTCTGTCGCGCGCGAGGCCAGGTCGGCGAGGGTGCGTGTGGGCTGCAGCTTCATGAAGATGGCGGCGTCGCCAAATTGCAGGCTCAAATCTACCAGGGCGACTTTGACCTCCGGTCCCGCCGAGCTCTGCAGCGCAATTGCCAGGTTGACCGCCGTGGTGGTGCATCCTGTTCCGCCCTTGGGGCTGAACACGGTGATGATTTTGCCCCGTCGCGCGGCCCCGCCGGGCAGGCTCAGGCCGCCGGCGGTGAAGCCGGTGGCGGAGGCGAGGCCCTCGACCGGACGTGTGGGGCGCAGTTTGGCCATGCGGTGAATCGCGTCGGTGAGCTCATCGGCGCTGGGCGGTTTGGTCAGGTAGTCCCGCGCCCCGGCCATCATCGCCCGGCGCATATAGTCTGACTCGCCTTGTACGGAGAGCATCACGACCTGGGCAGCTGGGGCGACCTCCAGCAATTTGCTGGTGGCGGTGATCCCGTCCATCCCCGGCAGGTTGATGTCCATCAGCACCACATCGGGCTGCACGTTTGTGGCAGTGCTGACGGCTTCTTCGCCGCTGCCCGCCATGGCGACGACTTGAATGTCGGCGTCGAACGAGAGCAGCTTGCGCAACTGCTCGCGCGTTTCCGCGACATCATCCACGATCATGACCCGAATCTTTTCACCGGCCACCGGTTCTCAAACCTCCCTCATCATGGCTGAATTAGTTGGCGGGCGCCGTAGGCGCTACGGTGGGCAGCGTCAAAGGGGGGTGCACGGGCGTCGCAGCTACGGGCAGATCGGAGGGCTGATCGGAAATCTGGTATTTGTCGAGGACATACCGCAGCCACACCGGTTCGGTGATGACCGGGCCGCTGTCGGCAGCAGAACACAGGACCAGATCCAGGTCAGCGCCCATTTCCGACAGGTATTTGAGCACCAGGGCGTCCTGGGGATAGACTAGCAGGGTTACCGGTTCGATATCGCTTCGCATGAGGGGGGGGGCCACGGGGGTAGCTTCTGTCTGCTGCGTTGTGCCGAGAAAGCTGGTTGATTGATCCTGTTGGGCGGAAGCAGTGGTCACTGGCGCCGCTGTTTCATCCCAGATGCCGATGCGCCAGACGATGGCGTTTTGCACGGTCATTTGCACGACCAGATTGGGAATAGCGGAACCGGATTGGTAGACGAGCGCATCCTGCCCATTGGGAAGCGTCTCAAAGCGTCCATAATCGCCGCTCAGCTGCTGTTCCTCTGTTGTGGCGGGCAGCGAGAGGAATTTGTTGGGCAGCGGGCTCTGGAAGTCGGGATCTATGTTGATGAGTTGGATCGTTGCGAGGACGTGTACCCGATCGCCGGGCATGGGCGCCCAAGCAACCGCGCCCTGGGCATCCATAGGGATGGTATACGCCACACGCCCGCTTTCGAATAACGCGGCGGCCGAGCCCTCCACCGAGAGCATGCCGCCGGGTTGTCCCAACATCCCTGGGGTGATCGGCATACCGCGCGGGATGTCCATGCGCGCGAATTTCTGATTCACCTGCTCCAGAGAATCGAAGTATTCGAGGGGCAGGGCGTCTTTAGGCCAGGGTTGCAGGACTACTGCCAGATTCTCGACGCTGAGCCGCTCCCCACGGGGAATGTTCTGCGCGGCCACGACGATTTCAATCGTCTCCTGGTAAGGCGGTTCCGTAACGGTCACCTCGCCTGTGGGGGTCTGAGTATTACGGGGGCGCATCAAGAAATAGGCGCCAGCTGCGACGACCAACAGTAACAGCATCAGGACAAGGATCACAGTTCGGTTAGTGCGCATGTTCAGGAACCTCCTCATCAATTCAAATTTGAGTAGCCTTTTGTGCGTTGTGATCAGCGTGAATGTACCGACTTTACGACTCGCCGCTGTTTTGCTGCAAAGTTAGATCAGCGTAACTTTAGTGTAGCACGGCTTAACCTGATGTCAATAGCCGCCCGCGGGACCTTTCAGGCCGGCTCGATGGGCAGGGTGCACGTCGTGCGCATCCCCTGTCCAATGCTGCTGCTGAAGGTGATCTCGCCTTCCAGCATTTCCACCCGTTCGCGCAACGGCAGCAGTCCCAGACGCACGGCGTTGGGAGAGGTCAGAGCTTCATCCAGTTCGAAGCCGCTGCCGTTGTCTTCAATGCCAATCCGCGCCTGGCTCTCGCCCAGGTCCATGGTGATTTTGATGTTCGTGGCGCGTCCGTGCTCCCGCCCGATGTTGACCAGCTCTTGAATCAGGCGGAAGATGGCCACTTCTTTGTAGCTGACCAGGCGCCGTTCCTTGCCGGTGAGGGTCAAGGTGACCCCGGGGTAGCCGCTGTCCTTCAGCTCTTCTACATAGCGCTTGAGGGTGGGCATGAGCCCAAGATCATCCAGCATCATGGGGCGCAGGTCGAAGATAAAGCCCTTGACTTTCTGGAAGGTGCTGACGACGTTTTTCTTGAGCTCCGCCAGCTCGGCTCGGGCGCGCTCGGGGCTGCGGTCGAAGTAACGCTCGCAGATCTCGGCCTGCAACACCAGGTTGGTCAGCGACTGCGCGGGGCCATCGTGCATCTGCCGCGAAAGTCGCTGGCGTTCCCGTTCCTGGGCCTCGATAATGCTGGTGACGATGGCCTGCGGGGATTTGGGAACATCGGCAGGGGCTCCCGGCGTCTCGATGGCCGGTTCGGTCTGCTCCAATATGTGCTTGTAGAGCTCCATGAGGCGGGTGAGGTTTTTCTGGTCGCTTTGCAGTTTTTCCAGCTGCCCGCGCATGGTAAACAGCCGCTGCTGGTTTTCCAACATGGTCGAATAGGCCGTTTTGATGTCCTCACGGGGCACGGTCTCAAACTGCGCCTCGACCTGTCGTACTCGGGCGGCGGCGCGCGCGTTGTGCTGCACCAGGCGGTCCACCTCCGTGGATGTCTGCTGGATCAGCATGTCTACTTCTTTGAGCTCCTGTTGGACCCTGTCATAGCCCCGGTGACAGGTTTCCAGAAACTGTTCCCATGGATTAGCGACCATTCTCAACCTCCCGATGATGGATGCCTGGCGTGGGCGCGGCGAGAAAGCTTCACAACCGCACCCACCCGCGCCGCAGGGCGTAGATCGCCGCCTGCGTGCGGTCAGAAAGATTTAGTTTGGACAGGATCGAAGTGACGTGGTTTTTGACGGTCTGCTGGCTGATGCCTAACCGATAAGAAATCTCCTTGTTGCTCAATCCTTCGATGATCAGCTCGAGGATCTGCATCTCGCGGGTCGTCAATGGCGTGAAAGCTTCGTCATCGGGGGTGACGCCGTAGCGCCGATACCCCGCCAACAGCCATTGCTCCACTTGTTCTGCCGTCATCCGTTTCCCCGAAATCACGTAGTAGCCCTCGGCCACGAGGCGCACGGTCTCGATCAGCTGCACCGGATTGACGTCTTTGGAAAAATAAGCCGACGCGCCGATGCGAATGGCGTGGTAGATTTGCTCCTCGTCATCGTAGGCGGTGAGGATGATGAAGTTGAGCTGGGGGTGGGCGTTTTTGAGCTGCTGCGTGACGCGCAGGCCATTCATGGAGGGCAGGTTCACGTCCATCAGAGTGACATCCGGCGCGACCTTGGGGATGAGTTCCAGCGCTTCCTGCCCGTCGGCTGCCTCGGCGACCACTTCGATGTCCTCCTCGGCTAACAAGACATCACAGACGCCCTGACGAAAGAAGGGATGGTCGTCTACCACCGCTACCCGAATGATTCGTGGAGCAGACTCACGCGCGCTCATAGTTCCCCCTTTGAACCGGTCACTATACCAGCTTCAGAATCTGCCGCGATGGGCTGTGGGCCAGGCTACATTTTGTCAAAGCGTTGGACGTTGAAGAGTCCCGGATCTTCATCATGTAACATCAGGCCCAGCAGCAGCTGCGTGGCGACAAAGGCCCAGCTCAACCCCCAAGGCCCCAGGCCGGTCAACGTGTAGAGGCGCGGCGTCTCGGCGAGTTGCCCTACCAGGGGTAATCCGTCGGCGCTGCGTCCCACCCAGGCGGTATACCGGCGCGTCAGGGTCGCTTGCGGGCAGAACTGCTGCCCGTATTTTTCCAATAGCGGCCAGGGATCTCCCTGCGGCTGGCCAATCCAGGCGCTGAGCCGCCAGAAATCGCCACGGTCTTGCACCAGCACCCGTCCCTCTTCGAGCACCAACGGCAGCGCCAGCTGCTTTGAGGTGCGACACTCGAGCGTCTGCACGGGTAGCATGGTCAGATAGGGGCGCAAGGCGGGACAAAGCCGTCCGGCAAAGGCGCCGGCGGTGAGCACGGCGGCTTTGGCGCGCAGGGAATAGCGCCTACCCCAGAGCGTGACCCCCTCGTCATCGGTGTCCAACCGGAGGATCTCTGTGCGCGGGCGTAAGGTGATGCGTCCGTGAGCGAGCAGGCGGCGGCTCATGTCCGCGGGGTCGAACCTCAGGTCGTCGAAGGTGTGCAGGCCGATCAGATACCCCAGCTCTATGGCGTCTTCAAGCGTCACGTTGAAGCCCTGATGGGCGAGCCGTTGCGCCGAGCGTTGCGCCAGCGGAGCTTCAGCGCTGGCGCTGATCGGACGGAGACTGCCCGCACACGTGGCCGGCAATCCCAGGCTCTGCGCAGTGGCGGCCAGCAGCTCCAGGTTCCGCGCGCTGAGCTCCCACACTGCGGTGGCGAAAGCCGTCCCATGCTGTTCTTCCAACGTCGCATAGAATTCAGGCGTGCCCAGCAACGCCAGTTCAGCGCTGTTGCCGGTCGCGCCGTCGGCGACGTCGCCGGCCTCGATGACCGTGACGCTGAGATTCTGCTGCGCGAGCTGCCGCGCCATCAACGCCCCGCTTAACCCGGCGCCGATGACGGCTACATCCGACGTAGGAGACATGGCTGACGACATAAACACCCCTTCTTGATGTGTCATGAGCTTTCGGCGCGCGCTGCCTACGGTTTGGGCGGTGCGACGATCAGCACGGCGTTGTCGAAGAAAGCCGCGTTGTTGGTGTCGGGATAGAGCGGCTCCGCGTATAGACACGCCGTAATGCGCCCCTCTTCGCCCACGACTACCCGTGGGGAGGTGATGGTGACGATGCCGTCATTCTGGTTGATGATGACTTCACCCCAGCGGGCATTGGAACATCCGGCGTTGCCATGGGGATCAATGCCCGCGCGCAGCTTGAGCTTATCAATGGAAGAGAAGGCGTTGGCCTGCACGCGGAGGTAGACGCTGCTGCCGGTGGTGGCCGTGACGGTCTGGTACACCCAGGCGCGGAACTTGAGCCACCGGATGGTCTCGATTTTCAGCGTCGAGCCGTTGATGCGCCGCACGGGATCGTCGGCGGCCGTGAACATCGGCTCGGCGTAGGAATTGTGCGGGTCGTAGGCCCCTCCCGGCGTGTAGTTGACGTCGGCGCCCCATTCCCAGCCGGGGATGCGATTGGGCATGATGCCGTCGAATTCACCGTTCACCAATTCCACCGGCACTGGCGTGGGCGTCGCCGTGGGGGTGGAGGTGGGGAAAGGCGTGCGCGTAGGAACCGGTGTGCGGGTCGGCAGCGGCGGGAGGGTGGGCGTCGCCGTGCTGGCAGGGGTAGGCGTCCACGTGGGGATGGGCGTGTTGCGCACTTCCGCCACTTCTGGCGGCTCTATGGTGAGGGGCGTGACGACCACGCGCTGCTGCGAGCTGCGCACCACCACAAACCCCATTGCCGCTATCACGGCGATGACTAATATCGCCAGGATGATCAAAATGAGTGTTTGTCCTCGTGTCATGGTGTATTCCTTTTTCAGCATGAACCCGCTGCGCTCCGGCCTGGGCGCAGGGCGACGTTAAGTCTCCGCGATGAGCGTTCCCATGGCAGCCGGATCATAGCCCGGCAAGGCCGCCACCGCCGCCTGGAACGCCGGGTCATGCAGCAAGGCGCGCAGCGGGGCAAGGAGCTCGCTGTCCCAGTGCACGCGCGGAATGACCAGGTCGTAGCGTTCCCAACCGACGGACACAAAATCCAGCTCCAGCGCTTGCGCCGCGGCGCGGACCCCCAGGCCACAATCGGCCAGCCCCGTCGCTACGTCCACGGCGACCGCCAGATGGGTGACCTCTTCCCGGTCATAGCCGCGCACCGCCGCCGGCGCGATGCCCTGTTGCGCGAGGAGATAATCCAGCAGCAGGCGTGTGCCCGCTCCCCGCTGCCGGTTCACCAGCGTGACCTCCGGCCGCGCCAGATCGGCGACGCTGAAGATGCCCTTGGGATTGCCGGGGGCTACCATGAAGCCCTGCTCCCGACGGGTCAAGGTCACGACCACGACCGGCGTCTCCGGCAAATAACGAGCAAGATAGGGCAAGTTGTACTCGCCGGTTTCGGGATCGAGCAGGTGCGAGCCTGCCACGTGGGCCTCGCCGCGTTGCAGCGCCAGCAGGCCACCCACGCTGCCGGCGTTGGCGCTCGCCAGTCGCCGCGGGGGGTCCTGTTCCGCCAGGTATTGGGACATGAGATCGAGGGTGAGATCGTGACTGCCGATTGCCAGAATCGTGCGTTCCAGGATTTCTGGGCCGTGATAGAGCCTCACGGTCACCTCGTCGCCGGCATTCAGCCCTTCCTGGAAGCGAGGAATGCGCACCAGGCCGTCAGCGCGCACCAGGGAGGTGAGGACGCCGGCGCCGCGCGGCAGCGGCGCTGCCAGCACGCGCTCCCCCACGCGCCCTACGACGACGCGCACAAATTCGTCATCTCCGCCAGGGGAAAGCAACTTGCGGGTGATGTGGGCCTTCACCGTGGGCGGTTGTGGCTCCGGCTGCCCTTGCCAGCGATACAGGAGCGGGCGCACGAACAGCTCGCCGGTCAGCGCCGCCGACACGGGATATCCCGGCACGCCGATGATGGGGATCGCCTGCGGCTCCAACAGACCCAGCACCACCGGGTGCCCGGGGCGGACGTTGATGCCGTGGACGAGCAGCTCGCCGAGGGCCTCCACCACCCGCGCGGAGAAATCCTCCCGCCCGGCAGAAGAGCCCGCGTTGAGCAACACCAGATCAGCCTGACGCGCTGCCTCCGTCACCGCGGCCATCAACGCTTCGAGGTCATCGGGCACGATGGGCCAGCGCAGCGCCTCGCCGCCCCACGTTTCGACCTGCGCGCCCAGCACCAGGCTGTTGTATTCGAGCAGCTCGCCGGGGCGCGGATCGGGGCGCGGCGTGACCAGCTCATCGCCGGTGGGGATGACGGTCACCCGCGGGCGGCGCCGCACGCGCACGCTGGTGTACCCCGCTCCCGCCAGCGCGCCGAGGTCCACCGGTCGCAGGCGGTGATTGGCGGGGAGGAGCAGCTCCGTCGCCACGATGTCCTCGCCGACCGAGCGGACGTGTTGCCAGCGCGCTACCGGCGCGTGCAGGAGAATGGCGCCCCGATCGTGCTGAACGTGTTCGACCATGACCACCGCATCGGCCCACAGGGGGAGGGGATCGCCGGTATCCACGGGCAGGGCCTGCGTCTCCAGCTCCAGGCGCAGGGGATGCGCGGGGCTCGCGCCGACCGTGTCCGCCGCGCGGAGGGCGTAGCCGTCCATGGCGCAGGCGTGAAAGTGCGGCGAGGAGAGTTGTGCCCAGATCGGCTCGGCGGTGACCCGTCCCAGCGCCTGCTCGAGGGGCAAAGTTTCCCCTGGAAATGGCGACCACCGGCCGGCGCGTTCCAGCGCCTGTCGCCATTGCGCCCAGGCGGCTTCCAGAGAGACTTCGCTTAGATAGACGTTACGTGAATGTTCCATACCCTGATTTTATCTCACTTGGGTTGAATGATACCAATTGCCTATATCATACCCCAAGGAGCGCAACGTGACAAGCGCGGCGCGCTTCCCTGCGGAAACTTCTCTGGGACCGCCGCTGCAGCGCGGTTGCGGCAAGCTCATACCGGCGTATAATCGTTCTTGCAGGACGTTGTTTGAGGACATAGAGGACGTATCAGCCTTAAAATTCATTCTGGGGCGGCTGAGGTTCACAGATCCGCTTTTTCGCTGATTCGCTGACTGCTGACCCGCTGATCTCTATTTTCGAAGGAGCACAACATGAGTGGCATTTCCACAACGACGCGAATCGTCGCCGGCACGCCCATCGAAGCTGGCGGTCGGCGTTTTCTGCCCTCTGTGATGGTGACGACTTTGGAGCACAACGC